>JBFKGW010000008.1:0-17009 GCA_041633145.1 Alphaproteobacteria bacterium | reverse complement strand
GGTGCGCTGATCCTTCGACCATTCGACGAAGGTTATGGCGATGCGGCCCAACGGGCCGGAGAGCATGGCATCGACCACCGCCGGTTGGGTCAGCGCGCTGATGTAGCCGGCCCGCTGCAGGTCGATTTCGGTGCGGTCAATGCTGGCCGATACATCGACCGCGAGCACCAACTCGACGTCGACCGCGACGGTTTGCGCCGGCGCCGGTGAGGCGAAAAACAGGACTGCTGCCCCGCCCGCGAACGCGAAAGCCAACCGAAAGAACCAGCGCACAACCATGCCGCCGCTATCCTAGCGCGCCGCGCCGGCCGGCAAGCGCTGTTCGTCGAGCAGCACCGGCTCGGCGCGCAGCATTTGCGTGAACCCGCGCGCGCCGAAGGTAATCTCGCCGCCGCTCGGCCAGTTGAGTTCGATCCGCCAGCGGTAGTAGGGCCGGTCGGGGAAACGCTGCGGGTCGTCGACGGCGTCGCGGGTGATGCCGGCGATCGACCATTCGTTGATCGCGTTGCGGCAATCGCTGTCGCCGAAATCGACGTTCAGCCGCAAATCGGTCACTTCGTGGAAGGTCAGCGTCGCCGGCGCGACCTGAAATTTCACGCCGCCATCGGTGCCGCAGAGCCACTCGGCGATGTAGTCGATATCGAACACCACATCGGAGCGCCAGTCGCCTTTACTGGCGTCGCCGACATCGAAACGCAGGCCGTAGACGACGTTGTCGTGCCACGACAGGATGTCGAAATCGCGCTCGGAAACCGGTTCGCTCATCGCCTGTAGTCCCTCCTGATCAAGAGCAACGACGTCAAACAATCAGCACCGTCGCGCGCCAGGCGGTTTTCCGCAAACACATACAATTAAACCGCAAGGTCCGATCCTACAAAGACCTTAATGGACAAAATCTTTACTTTGTATTAACCATACTTAATCACACTCACAACATGGACCTTGGTTTTCTCTAAGTATTTTCTTGGAGTTATCGCGTTTTTCTGCGAGTTTAGTATGCAGAAAGATTAGGGACGCATTAATAATGCCGCTTCGCAGATCCTGGCTATGCGCTGCGCTCGTTTCATCGTGTCTTGTGCTGACCTCTTGTACGGCATTGCAGGACGCGCTGAGCGATCAACCGACAGCCGATGATGAGAGCGCCGCCGACGAGAGTGCGGCGGCTGATGCCGCGCCCGGTCAGGAAGCGCCGGTTTCCGGCGAAGTGGCAGCGCCGCGGGTGAGTGATGCCGCCCCGGTCGCTCAACGCACGCCGCAGATCGATCTCGGCACGGGAACGTTCTTAGATCCGCGGCCGCTTTCGGGCGCGCCGGCGATCGTGACCGACAGCGGCGACATCGTGCTCAGCTTTGCCAACGCGGGCGTGCGCGAAGTGGCGCGGGTCATCATGAGCGAAGTGCTCGACCTGAACTACACCATCGACCCGCAGGTCGACGGCACGATTACATTGCAGACCAGCCGACCCTTGCCGCGTTCAGCTGTCCTGCCGGCGTTCGAAAACGTTTTGCAGCTGGTCGGCGCGGCGGTCGTTCAAGTCGATAACCTGTACAAGATCGTGCCGGCGCAGGAAGCGGCGCGGCAGACCCAGCGCATTCGCGTTGGCACCAGGCGTGTGCCCCAGGGCAGCGGGTTCGCCATTCAGATCGTGCCGCTCGAATTCGTCGCTGCGCAAGAGATGCAACGCATCCTCGAGCCGGTGGTCAGCCAGGGCAGCATCGTGCAGGTCGAGCCGACGCGCAATCTGCTAATGCTCGCCGGGCCGAGCCGCGAGATGGAGACCTGGCTGTCGCTGATCGACACCTTCGACGTCGACTGGCTGGCCGGGATGTCGTTCGGCCTGTTCCCGCTCGATTTCGCCGATTCTCAATCGGTCGTTCGCGATCTCGAGACGATTGTCGGTGCGGCGGAAAACGCGCCGCTCGATGGCGTGTTGCGGTTCGTCCCGCTCGAACGCCTCAATGCTGTATTGGTGATCTCGCCGCAGCCGGCCTACGTCGCGCGCGCCGAGCGGTGGATCGAACAGCTCGACGAAAGCACCGACCAGGCCGGCCGCCGGCTGTTCGTGTACTACATCCAGAATGGCAGCGCCGCCGAACTCGCCCAGGTGCTGGGCGAGATCTTCCAGGCGACGGCGTCGAGCGACCGTCTGGATCGGCCGTCCGTGGCGCCCACCTTGCAACCGGCCGCGGTGCGGGCCCCGGCTGCCGCCACCCCGCGCGACGGGGATGGCGATAGCGGTTCGGCGCAGCCACAGCCGGTCCGCACCACACCGGCCGCACCAGCGAGTGGTGGGTCGACCAGCCTGGTCTTCGAAGGCGAGCAGGAAGTGCGCATCATCGCCGACGAATCAAATAACGCTTTGGTGGTGCTGGCCACGCCAAGCGATTTCCGCATGGTCGAGGCGGCGCTGGTGAAACTCGATATCCCGCCCTTGCAAGTGCTGATCGAGGCGACGGTTGCAGAAATCGGCTTGACCGAAGGGCTGCGATACGGCGTGCAGTGGTTCTTCAAGGAAGCCAGCAGCTCGTTCACGCTGAGCGAGTTCGAAACCGGCGCGGTCGATTCGATCTTTCCCGGCTTCTCCTACGTGCTCAGCGCCACCGATATCCGGGTCGTGTTGAACGCGCTCGACGAGGTGACCGATGTCAATGTCGTCTCTTCACCGCAATTGATGGTGCTCGATAACCGCACCGCGCGGCTGCAAGTCGGCGACCAGGTACCGGTCGTCACCCAGCAAGCGCAGTCCGTCACCGACGAGGGCACACCGCTGGTCAACACCGTCGAGCAGCGCGACACCGGTGTCATTCTGTCGGTCACGCCGCGGGTCAATGCCGGTGGTTTGGTGATCATGGATATCGAGCAAGAGATCAGCGACGTCATCGAGACGACCACCTCGGGCATCGATTCGCCGACCATCCAGACCCGCAAGATCACCAGCTCGATCGCCGTGCAGTCGGGCGAAACGGTGGCGCTGGGCGGGCTGATCCGCGACCGCAACGTCAAGACCAAGGTCGGCCTGCCGATCCTGCACCGCATCCCGATCCTCGGCGCCTTGTTCGGCAGCACCGAAGACTCCGTGACGCGCACCGAGCTGCTGGTGCTGCTGACGCCACGCGTCGCCGGCACCCAGGTCGAAGCGCGCGCGATCACCGAAGAGTTGCGCCAGCGTCTGCGCAATCTCGATACGCTGATCGACCGGGTTACCGGCGGACGGCCCGGGCCGGAGCCGACGCGGCTCTTTCCAAACCGGCAATCCTCAGCGGCGCCAGTGGAGAACATCGAGCAACCCGCTGACCAAGCCGCAGGCCAGTTAGCCGTGGCTCCTGCGGTCGTGATCGAACCTTTACCAGCGCCGTCGGCGCCGCCGCCCAGCGCGCGCCAAGCGATCGCTCCAGAGGAACCAGCGCCGACGCCAGCGCCAATCCATGTGGAGCCGCCGCCGACGACAGACGACAGCGCTTGGCGAGTTCAATTGATCTCAGTAACAAGCCAGGAATCTGCTGAGGCGGTGTGGACGCAGATGCAGCAAACCAACCAGGATCTGCTGGAGGATCTTACGTTGCACGTACAGCATGCGGAGTTGCCGAAGGGAGCCTATTATCGCGTGCAAGCAGGTCCGCTGGCGGATCGCACGAGTGCGGCGGGATTGTGCGAATCCTTGAAGTCGAGAAATCAGGACTGTTTGATCGTCGCCCCCTAATTAGCGGTGGATCACGAAGCCTGATGGGCCTGTCGAGCGGCGCGCGCGCCATCTTCCGACGCCACCGCTGATGGCACCGACACTATTCGCCACAGCCGATTGGGCGTGTTAAACCTTGCCGGTTAGAAAGATCATGGACGATGGCGATGGACATATCCGACCCGCAATCGTCTGGCGCATGACGATTCCTGCGGAATTCACTTGGCTCTTGCCGGTCGCGGCGGCTCCCTTTGTCGGCAGCTTCGTCGGCTTGGTGGCGCATCGTCTGCCGCGCGCCGAGCCTATCCTGTTCGGCCGCTCGGCCTGCCCGTCCTGCCATACCCAGCTCACCGCGCGCGACCTGGTACCGTTTCTCAGCTGGCTTGCGGCGCGCGGCCGCTGCCGCCATTGCGACGCACCGCTCAGCGCCCGTTATCCCCTGACCGAGCTGGCCGCCCTGATCGTTGCGGTATGGGCGGCAAGTGTGCTCAGCGGCTGGTCAATCCTGGTGGGCTGTCTGCTCGGCTGGGCGCTATTGACCCTCGCATTGGTCGACCTGCGGGAAAAAATGCTGCCCGATATCATTACCCTGCCGCTGATCGGTGCCGGCCTGGTCGCCGCACTGACGCTGCAGCAGCTCGATCCGGTCGCGCACCTAATCGGCGCGGCGTCCGGGTTAACGGTATTTTTGGCCGTCGCGACTACCTTTCGGCGGTTGCGGGGTTACGAGGGGCTGGGCGGCGGCGACGCCAAGCTATTCGCCGCGGCCGGCGCCTGGCTGGGCTGGCAAGGGCTGCCCAGTGTACTGTTGATCGCATCCGTTACCGCTCTGGCCGCGGTAGTTGTTATGATAGTGGCGGGCCGGCGCGGGATCGCACGTGAGGAGATCGCTTTTGGACCCTATTTGTGCTTTGGCTTCTGGATCGTCTGGCTTTACGGTCCTCTGGCCATTTTTTGACGCGTTGAGCCGGCCCCTATAGGAACGATGCCGATGGCACTCGATACCGACGATCCAAAACTAACGCTGGTCGATAGCGACGTCGGCGAGGGCGACCCGGTGATGCGCTCGCCGTTGCTCGATCTGCTGGTCGAACACGGCAAGATCGACCGCCGCGAAGCCGAGCGGGTCAACCGGCTGGCCGGCGAAACCCACGAGCAGATCGACATTCTGCTGACCCGGTTGGGCCTGATCACCGAGGACGCCCTGGCGCGGCTGCTCTCCGACCTGCTCGGCCTGCCGCTGGTCGAGCGCAGCGACTATCCCGACAGCCCGCTGCTGGAAAACCAATTGGGGACCAAATTCCTGCGCGAGTATCGGGTCCTGCCGCTCGCCGAAACCGACCAGGGTCTGGTCGTCGCGATGGCTAATCCGCTTGACGATTACGCCCTGAACGCGCTGCGCCTGGCGACCGACAAACCGATCGTCGCGCGGGTCGGTATCCCGGCCGAAATCGAGGCCGCGTTTGAGGCCATGCTGGCGGGTACCGAGGTCGAAGTCGAAGCCGTCGACGTCGACGGTCTCGGCGGGCTCGAAGATACCGGCGAAGACATCAACCGCCTGCGCGACCTGGCCAGCGAAGCGCCGGTGATCCGCCTGGTCAATTCGATCATCGGCCGGGCGGTCGAGACCAGCGCGTCGGACATCCATATCGAACCTTTCGAACGCAACCTACGGGTGCGCTATCGCATCGATGGCGTGTTGCGCGACATGCAGTCGCCGCCGAACAATTTGCGCGCCGCCGTGGTGTCGCGGGTCAAACTGATGGCCAACCTCAACATCGCCGAGACCCGGCTGCCGCAGGACGGCCGCATCCGCCTGGTCAACCGCGGCAAGGAGATCGACCTGCGTATTTCGACCGTGCCGACCATGCACGGCGAAAGCGTGGTGTTGCGCATTCTCGACAAGAGCGGCGTCGACCTGGGCTTCGACTCGCTCGGTTTCAGCGACGCCACCCTGCCCCGCTACCTCGATATCCTCGACCGCCCCCATGGCATCGTTCTGGTTACCGGGCCCACCGGCAGCGGCAAGACGACAACGCTCTACACCTCGCTGCTCCATCTCAACGACGGCGAGAAGAAGATTCTCACCGTCGAAGACCCGGTCGAATACCAGCTCGACGGCGTCAACCAAGTGCAGGTGAAGAGTCAGATCGGCCTCACCTTCGCCAGCGCGCTCAGGTCGTTCCTGCGCCAGGACCCCGACATCATCATGATCGGTGAGATCCGCGATGTCGAAACTGCCGAAATTGCTGTCCAAGCCGCGCTGACCGGCCACAAGGTGCTGTCGACCGTGCACACCAACGACGCGGCGTCGACCATCACTCGCCTGCTCGACATGGGGGTCGAAGATTTTCTGCTGACCTCGACGATCAACGGCATCACCGCCCAGCGCCTGGTGCGAACGCTGTGCCAGCACTGCCGCGAGCCTATCGAAGTACTACCCGAGATCGTCGAGCAGTTCTCGCTCGATCGCTACGCCGGCGGCGGCGAGGTGACGCTGCATCGCGGGCGCGGCTGCGAACACTGCGGCGGCACCGGCTATCGCGGCCGCACCTCGATCCTCGAAGTACTCGACATGACCGATCCCGTTCGCAGCCTGGTGCTGCGCCGCGCGGAATCGCAGGAAATCAAGCGCGCCGCGATCGACGGCGGCATGACAACGATGCATCAGGATGGCCTCGCAAAAGCCTTGAGCGGCATCACCACGCTCGATGAAGTGCTGCGGGTCACCCACGAAGCCTGACCATGCCGCTCTACAAGTACCGCGCGGTCAGCGCCTCGGGTGACATTCTCGAAGGCGAAATGGACGCGCCCAGCACCGCCTCGGTCGCCGAACGCCTGGCCGAACTGGGCCACACGCCGGTGCGCGCCGAGGAGGCAGCCGGCGCCGGGGCGAAAAAATTCGACGCCGCGGAATTCTTTCGCCTGCAGCGCGGCATCAGCCGCCGCAACCTTGCGCTGATCACCCGCGAACTCTCGACCCTGCTCGCCGCCGGCGTGCCACTCGACCGCTCGCTGGAAATACTCGGTTCTCTGGTCGACAAGAAATCCCTGCGCGATGCGATCGAGCGCATCCTCGAACAGGTGCGCGGCGGCGATTCCTTGGCCGACGCGATGGCGACGCGGCCGCGCGATTTCCCGCAGTTCTATACCAGTATGGTCAAGGCCGGCGAGGTCAGCGGCACCCTCGACCAAGTGCTCGAGCGCCTCGCCGAATTTCTCGAACGCTCGCAAGCGGTCAGCGAAAGCGTGCGCTCGGCTTTGGTCTACCCGATCATTCTGGTGGTGGTCGCGGCAGTCTCGCTGATCGTGCTGGTGACCGGCGTGATTCCGCAATTTCGCCCGCTGTTCGAGAGCGCCGGTCAGGCGCTGCCGCTGCCGATGCTGGTTCTGGTCGGCGTCGCCAACGTGCTCAGCGCCTACTGGTGGGCCTTCCTGTTAGTGATCCTCGCCGCCGTGCTGCTGGTGCGGCGGGCGCTCGCGCAACACGACAACCGGCTGAAACTCGACGCCGCCCTGTTGCGCTGGCCGCTCTACGGCGGGCTGATCCGCAAAATCGAAGCGGCCCGATTCTGCCGCATGCTGAGCACGCTGTTGCGCAATGGCGTCACCATGTTGGGGGCGCTCGCGGTGACCCGCGACACGATGAAAAACCTGGCGTTGCGCGAAGCGGTCGACCGCGCCGCCGTCGCGGTCAAGGAAGGGCGCGGGCTCAGCCGTTCCTTCGGCGATGAGGAGGTGCTGCCGCAACTAGCGCTTAGCTTGATCCGCGTCGGCGAGGAAACCGGCGAGCTCGAGCGCATGCTCGACCAGGTCGCCGAGATCCAGGAGCGCGACGTGCAGCGCACGATCGGCCGGCTGCTGGCGCTGCTGGTACCGGCGCTGACGATCGGCTTGGGCTTGATCGTCGCTGTCGTAATCGTGACATTATTGAGCGCCATCCTCGGCGTGAACCAGCTGGCATTTTAAACTATGATAGGTTTTAGCAATCCCATGACCCGCCCCGCTACCAAAATTGGTCGTTTCAAACGTTACGTCGCCCGGCGGCGCCGTATCGGGTCTGCCGGATTCACACTGGTCGAACTCCTCGTCGTGCTGGCGATCCTGGGGCTGATCGCCGCCATCGCGGTGCCGCAGACCATCGGCTATCTGGGCCGCGCGAAAAGCAAAACCGCGGGGATCCAAATCGAAAATTTAGGCGCCGCGCTCGATCTCTACCGTCTCGATGTCGGCCGCTATCCCAGCGATTCCGAAGGTCTGGAAGCGCTGGTTAACCCGCCCGGCGACGTCAGGAACTGGGCCGGCCCCTATATCAAAAAAGAAACCGGCCTGTTGGACCCCTGGGACAAGCCCTATCAGTACCGCTTTCCGGGGCAAAACGGTGAATACGATCTGTTCACGCTGGGCGCAGACGGACAGGAAGGTGGCGAGGGAGAAGACCGCGACGTCGTGAGCTGGCAATAGGTCACCCATGCGCGGGTTTACCCTCGTCGAACTGCTCGTCGTCCTGGCCCTGATGGGCCTCGCGCTCACCGTCGCCTCGCCGCTCATCGCCAATGCCCTGCCCGGCACCGAGATGCGCGCCGCCGCACGCGATGTGGCGACCGGCCTGCGCTACGCCCGCAGCGTAGCGATTTCGCAGAACACCGATGTGACCTTTGATGTCGACGTCGAAGCACGCCGCTTCGCGGTGTCGCCCGGCCGGCGCCGCGGCAGCCTGCCCGATGACGCCGAGATCGTGCTGACCACAGCGCGCTCGGAGCTGTTCGGATCGAGCGCCGGCAGCATCCGCTTTTTTCCCGACGGCACCTCGACCGGCGGCGGCATCGAAATGGTACGCGACGGCCGCCGCTTCTTGGTGACCGTCGACTGGCTGACCGGCCGGGTGGCCATCGCGCCATGAAATCGATCTTACGGAACAGCCGCGGCTTCACCCTGATCGAGATCGTCGTCGCGCTGCTCGTGCTGGCGATCGCCTCGGCGGTGATTTTCGAGGGCTTCTCGGTGGGCTTCCGCAACGCGCGCACCGCCGACGATTTCGCCCAAGCGGTGCTGATCGCGCAAGCGAAGCTGGCGCCGACCGGGATCGCCGAGCCGCTGTCGCCTGGCGTGACGTCGGGCGAAGAGCTCGACAAATACGCCTGGACGGTGCGCGTCGACCCTGTCGAGGTAGCGCTCGACGAGGGTGCGACGCCGAGCGAGCTGCAACCGTTCTTGGTTGCCGTCGATGTTGTATGGAGCGATGGCGGTACGGAGCGCACCGTATCGCTGTCGACGCTGCGCCTTGGCACGGAATAGCAAAATGAAAGTCAGGCGGCGCCATTCCGTCGCGGACGGTTCGAGGGGAATATCCTCAGCCTTCGAGACACTCGCTGCGCTCGCCCTCAGGATGAGGAATAATTCCAGCTTGTTATCCGGCCGCACCCTGAGGAGCCGCCCAACGGGCGGCGTCTCGAAGCGCGAGGCCGGCTTCACCCTGCTCGAGCTGCTGGTCGCGCTCACCCTGCTCGGCCTGGTGCTGGCGGTCATCTTTGGCGAGCTGCGTTTCACCGCGCGGGCCTGGGACGCCGCCGACGCCAAGCTCGACCGCAACGGCGAGCTGCTCAGCGTGCATTCGTTCCTGCGCCAGCGCTTGCAGCAGGTCCACGTGCCGCAGGAGACCGGTGAGACCGACGATCTGGACAGCGCGGCCGTATTCGACGGCAACAGCCGCTCGATGGATTTTCTCGCCACCATGCCGGCCAACGTTTCGCAGGGCGGTTTCTACGAGATCTCGCTGTCTTCGCAGATCGGCGAGAACGGCAACAACCTGTTCATCTCGTGGCGGCCGTTCGCCGAGGACGGCACGCGGATCGTCGCCGACACGAACGACAATTCGCGGGTGTTGTTGCGCGGCGTCCGCGAGATCCGCTTTTCCTATTTCGGCAGGACCACAGAAACCACCGCACCGCAATGGTGGGACATCTGGCCGTCGCGCGATGCTGCGCCGTCGTTGATCCGCCTGGAGATTTCCTTCGAGGATGACGATCGGCGCGTCTGGCCCGAGCTGGTGGTCGCGCCGTCGATCGCCAACGCGGTGTTGAGGCTGCGATGATCGGCCAGCGCGGAGTCGCCTTGGTGATCGTCCTGTGGGCGCTGACGGTGATTGCCGTGATCTCGGCCAACTTCACACCGCCAACCGCGACGGCCTGTTCCTGGCCCGCAATACGGTCGAGCGCGCCAAGGCGGAAGCGCTGGCCGACGCCGGGGTCTACCGCGCGGTGCTGGCGATCGTGAACCAGGAACCCGAACCGGGCAGCAGCGATATCGCCGAAGCTGCCGCTCAGGCCGGCGGGCTGTCAGACTCGTTCCAGTCGGTGCGCACCAATAGCGCGGCGCTGCCCGATCCCGATGCCGAGACCGAACAGTTCGGCGAATTCGGGCCGCCGACCTGGCGCACCAACGGCACCATCTACGAGTGGCCGGTCGGCACCGGCACCGTGCTCATTTCGATCCAGGACGAGGCCGGCAAGATCGACCTCAACGCCGCGGCCGAGGATTTGCTGCAGCAGCTGTTCGAAGCTGTCGGCATGGCCGAGGCCGACGCCACGACCCTGGTCGACCGATTGATCGACTACCGCGACACCGATCAGGAGCGCCGCCCGTCGGGCGCCGAGGACACCGACTACCAGGCTGCCAATTTGGGCTACGGCGCCAAGGACCGGCCGTTCGAGCGCGCCGACGAATTGCGCCGGGTGCTCGGCATGAACACGGAAATCTTTGCCCGGGTGACGCCGCTGATCACGGTGCATTCTGGCCAGCGCGGCGTCGACCCCGACGTGGCGCCGCCCGATGTCTTGGCGGTGCTGGGGGCGGCCAGTGTCGTCGCCGATACCACCGCGCCGACCGAACCGGCCGGCCGCGCCGCCCGCGCCAACCGGTCGTCGTCGCGCCAGCGTGCCTACACCATCCGCACCGAAGCGAAGACGGTCGGCGGCGGCGTCTTCGTGCGCCAGGCCATCGTCGAGCTGACCGGCGACCGCAACCAGCCGATCGCCATCCGCCAGTGGGAGCAGGCAAGAAGTAGGTTGGGTGTGGGGAGCGCGACGCAGGCGGAATACGAGGCGCCGTGATCGGATTAAGAGATAAGTTGCGCTTTCCAGCCATTGACCTGGTCTGAAATAACTGGCGCGGAACAATCAGCGGCCCATGAAGCGATTCCGAACAAAATGCCCCCATTGCAAGGAGAACGGCATTCTTTTGCGAAGCCGGATATTAGGAAAGCGCGCCGGCATCATTTGTGAACGCTGCGGAACGCGGTTTCAAAGGAGCCGCGCTTGGGAAATCGTCGTTATAGTCCTTGCCCTATTAATACTTCTTCCTTGCGCAATATTGATTTTTCTTTTTGCGCTATCGATCGGCCTGGCCGCAGCGCTTGCCCTATCTTTTTTCGCACTATTGCTTCCCTTTGTTATGTGCTTCGCTTTGGTTCCGCTTAGGGAAAATAGCGAAGATGCGGGAATAGCCGCTTCCAGTTTGATATGGGCTCTGCTGCCGGCAACGTTCGTTATATTTTTTGCAATTCAACAGATCGAAATCGCGGTGGCCGCAATTGGCGTGATGGTATGTCTCGTTATCGGTTATTTCACGCTCGAGCCGTTCGGCAATACCGGCGAAAAAGACTAATTCAACGCGCCTTCTCGAAGATCAGATCGAAACTGCCAATTACCGGACTGGGCGAACCGCACCCCGTAAGGACTAAATAAATCTTCTATCCGATAAAAATAATCGTATACCGCGTTAGGACTTCTATTGCCGGGTTATGTAATCATATAAAGCACTTGGCCTGTTCTGAGATTGGATATTAGGTAGCTCGATGGCCGAAATGGTTTCCGGTTCGACGCATATGGTCGGCCGGTTCTTCGCCTGGTGGGGCGGCGAACTGGCGGCCCTGGTGCCCGGTACGCTGCGCCAGGCCGTGGTGCGCCGGCCGCAGCTGCGCGTGCTGGAATTCTCGCGCGACGGTATCGCGTTTTCCGAGTACCGCGGCCAGCAGCGCAGCGAGCTCGGCCGCATCGGCCTGGCCGACCTCGAAGGCGACCGCAACCTGGCCGCCGTCGCCGAGGTCAAGCGGCTGTCGCGCAAGGCCGCCAAGACGGCGATCCTGCTGTCAGCCGAACAGGCGCTGTACAAGACGCTTACCCTGCCGGTGATGGCGCCGGGCGATCTGCGCGACGCCCTGGCCTTCCAGATCGACCGGCAGACCCCCTTCTCGCCCGATGACGTCTATTTTGACTACCGCGTGCGCGAGCGCGACGAGGACGCCAAGCGGCTGTCGATCGAACTGGTCGTGGCGCCGCGAACGGTCGTCGAGCGCGCCGTCACTACGGCGCGCGGCCTGGGCTTTGCGCCGTCAGCGGTCGGCGTCGGCGGCATCAACGGCGCCGATCCGTTTGCGCTCAACTTACTACCGCGCGCGATGGCGAGCCGCCGGCGCAATTGGCGGCCCTTGGTGGCGGTGCTGGTGATCGTCGCCCTGGCCGCCGGTGCGTGGTCGGTCGCCCAGGCGGCGCTCGACCGCAAAGTGGCGGAAGCCGATGCGCTCGGCGACCAGGTCGATCTGGCGCGCCAACGCGCCGACAAGCTGCAGGCGCTGCGCGAGGAACGCGACGCACTGATTGAGGAAAGCCAGTTCCTGCACCAGCGCAAGGCCGAAGCGCCCAAACCGGTGCTGTTCGTCGAGGAACTGACCCGCGCCCTGCCCGACCACACCTGGCTGTTCCATCTGCAACAGGACGGTACCCGCCTGCGCCTGTCCGGCTACACCAACGACGCCTCGTCGCTGATCGGCCTGGTCGGCGACCTGCCGGCGTTCTCCAATCCGCGCTTCGGCTCACCGGTGACCCACGATCCACGGCGCGAAAAGGACCGCTTCAATCTGGTGGTAGACCTAATCAGCCCGGCGTCCACGCCGGCGGCCGACCAACCGGGAGCGGCGCAATGAACCGCACCGTACCGCCGCTGGTCTCGCGCCTGCTTGCCCTCGCCCTGCTGGTTGCGGTGATCGCGATTGCCTGGATTGCCTTGGTCGAACCGATCCGCGCCGACTTCGCGGTTCAACAGGCGCGCATCGACCGCGCCAGCAGCCTGTTGGCGCGCTACGAACGCGCTCTGGACGATGAAGCGGGCCTGCGCGCCGAAATCGAAAGCTTGCGCAACAGCGATCGCGGACCCGATCCGTTCCTCAAAGGCGCGAGCACGCAGATCATCGCCGCTAACCTGCAGAACCAAATCCAGACCCTGGTCGCCGGCGAACCCGGCGACATCCGCTCGATCCAGGTGTTGCCGGAAACCCAGGAAGCGGGGTTCGACAAAATCGGCCTGCGGGTCACCCTGACCGCCGGCATCCCGGCGATGCAGAAGATTTTCTACGACATCGAGTCATCGGTTCCGGCGCTGTTCATCGACAATCTGGATGTGCGCACCAATGTGCGCCGGCGCCGGCGCAACCAGGAAACCACCAACCGGGTGCAGATCCGCTTCGACGTGTTCGGCTACCGCAAACGAACCGATGGCGATGCCAGCTAGCGCCAACATCGCTAGGGGTGCGAGCGCAGTCGCTCTGCTGGCAGTTGTTTTGGGCGCACCGCCGGCGCTGGGGCAATCGTCCGAGCAAGAGCCGCCGGCGCTGCCGCCGCTCGAGGCCCTGTCGGAGACGGTCGAACGGCCGCTGTTTCGGCCCGATCGCCGCCCACCAACGGTCGAAGAAATCGAGGAAGAAGTTCAAAGCGCCGAATCCGGCATCTTCTCGTTGCTCGGTATCATCGTCTCGCCGACCGAGCGGATCGTTTTGGTCAAAGTGCGCGGTTCGCAGGACGTGCTGCAATTGAGCGAGGGCCAGCAGGCGAACGGCTGGACGGTGTTGCAAATTCGCCCCGGCGAAGTGGTATTTGAGTCGAATGACAAGACCGAAACCATTGAACTAATTGATATAGCGCCAGCACCGCCGCCGCGGCGGCGGCCGCAAACGCGCGACCGGCAATCCCGCCCGGCGCAAGTGCGCGAGCGACAAACCCGCGAGCCAGCGCCGGAAAGCCAGGTGCCACCGCAAAACCAAACCAACCAACAAAGATAACGATCACTTAACAGTTTACGGTGAGGATGCTCGCGCGCCGGCGTCGTCGCCGCTTCCGGTAAGGAATCGTTTAAAGTTTTACCGGTTACGCAAACGACGCCGCTAAAAGTGCGTGCGAAAAATCGGAAAAAAAAATTCCGAACCAACGCAAAAAAGTTTCGCACACTGTTGCGAACGCGTTCGTTCAAGTCTCCCTGGACAGATAAAATTTTACCGGTATTCCTCACATCACGGCCTAATCACGCGCGCACGTGCGGTTGTGGTTTCTCGCAATCCGGTAATTCACAATTTTTTAAATATACCCCGTAATACTGTATGCAACGGTCGGAGAACCCGGCCGCAACCGAAAGGATGGAGACTGACATGTTAAGGACATACAGCGTATTCGCTGGGCTGGTCCTGTCAGTCGTTGCAAGTAGCGGCAATGCAGTAGCGGCCCAGCCCAATCAGACCACCTGCACCGACCGGAGCAGCGCTCTCAAGCATCTGTCGAATGCTTATGAGGAGCAACCTGTGGCCATGGGCCTCGCCAGCAGTGGCGGCGTCGTCGAGGTGTTGACCAACGAAAAAGGCACGTCTTGGTCGATCATCGTGACCATGCCGAGCGGCGTAACCTGCCTGGTTGCGGCGGGCGAAGGCTGGGAAGCCGTGCAACCGGTTGAATCGGGTAAGATCCTCTAGCCGATTTTCCTATTCGGCGCCGCTACTCGGCGTTGCCGAATAGGGGATGGACCAGCCGGTCGCCCTTGCGAATGGCGAGCCGGCGGACCGTCCCGGCATTCACCTCCAGAACAGCACGTACCGGCCGGCCGGCGGAAACCGTGGTCAGCGATTGTGGCACCGTGCGCTCGACGATGTGGACGATCCGCCCATCGGCGGCGACGAACAGCATGTCGAGCGGCACAAACGTATTGCGCATCCACATGGTCGCGACGGTATCGCGCCGGTGATAGAACAGCATGCCGGCGTCGGCCGACAATTCGCGGCGGAACATCAACCCTTGCGACTGCTGCGCCGGCGTCAGCGCGAGTTCGACATCGAACTCGTGGCTGTCGCCCAACGTTTCAATTTTGAGGGTCGAGCGCTCAAACGTCGCCTGCGCCTCAACACCGGCGGCGACCGCCGATAAGAGCCCGGCCACCACCACGAAAATCACAAAATTTCGTAACACCTTCATTCCACCACCGCCACCATTGGGTCGACCGGATCGTCGGCGTGAATTGTGTCGACAATTTGCCCGATCGCGGCGCGTACCGCCTGCGGGTTTTCCGGGTCGGCCAGGGTGGTGAACCAGTGCTCCGGCGGGTTGCGCCCGGCCGCGCGCGACCAGGTGAGATCGCGCAGTACCGCCTCGGCTTGGCGCGGCAAGCGACCGGGAATATCGAAACCATTGAGCGTCGCCCAAACGCCCGCCCAACAGCGCGGCACGCTCCACGGGTTGTACCCGCCGCCGCCGGTGACCAGCACCCGCCCAGCCAGCGCCGCCGTGCGCTCGACCGCCCGCCACAATGCGTGGTTCGATAGCGCGAGCCGGCTCAACGGATCGTCGGCCAGCGCATCTGCGCCGCACTGAATGACGACGACGTCGGGGCGCAGTGCCTGGCCGAGCGGCACCACCACCTCGTCGACGATCAGCGCCAGCTCGGCATCGTTGAAATCGCGCGGCACCGGAAGGTTGAGAGCATGGCCGCCGGCGCGGTCGTCGAGCGCGCCAGTGCACGGCCAGCGGCCCGCTTCGTGGATCGACAGGGTGAACACACGGTCATCGTCGTGGAACGCGTCTTGCACCCCGTCGCCGTGATGGGCATCGAAATCGACGTAATAGATGTTGGTCATGCCGTGGTCGAGCAGCCGCAACATCGCCAACGCCAGGTCGTTGAGATAGCAGAACCCGCTCGCGCGGTCGGGCCGGCCGTGATGGGTGCCGCCGGCGGGGCTGTAGACGATGGCGCGCTCGCCGGGCCGACCGACCTCAGCTGCAGCCAGCATGTCAGCCGCCGCCAGCATCGCCCCGGCCGAGGTTGCCGGGCGGCTATACATGGTGTCGTGGATGGGGTTCTCCAGCTTGCCCAGATTGTGCCGCGCGCGGAGTTCGGCCGGCAGCGTCATATCGCGCTCGCCGCGCTGCAGCACCTCGATATAGCCGGCGTCGTGGAAGCGCTGTATTTCCTCTGGCGCCGCCGGCGCGCTTTCGATGTAGACATCGTCGGGCAGCCACCCCAGCGCGCGCACCAGATCGATGGTGGCCGGCACCCGCGGCACCGACAGCGGATGCTTGGCGCCGAAATTGGCCCGCCGATAGATCTCGTTACCGATGAAGACGGGCCGGCTTAAATCCAACGGATTCTTCAACTTTGTCGCAGCCTCAGGCATGCTCTCCAACTAACCGCCCAGACCGCCAATTGCAATCGCCTGACGAACTTGTGTGCGGCGAAAAACCGCCGCCAGACCATTGACGCACAGGCAGCGAGGCCGACATAGTGCGGCCCTCACCTGGGGGAGCCGCACGCCGGCTGAGAGGTCCCGATTGGCGGGACGACCCCTGGAACCTGATCCGGTTAATGCCGGCGGAGGGATGTGTGGGTGACGATGCGAGACAACGGCGCGCAACCAAGCGATAGCAGCAGCGGTGAGAGCCCGGCCGCGCTGGCGACCGGCCTGCGCATCGTCAATGCGCGGCTGGCCTATGCCGGCACCCTGCTGTTCGACAACTTATCGGCCGACATTGCCGGCGGCCAGTGGACCTGTATTCTCGGTCCCAGCGGGGTCGGCAAATCGACCCTGCTGCGCATGATCGCCGGTTTGGGCGAGACCGATCCGGTAACCGAAATCACGGCAGCGGACGGATCGGCGCTCGGCCAGCGGATCGCCTGGATGGCGCAGCAGGATCTGCTGTTGCCGTGGCTGTCGGTGGCGCAAAACGTCGCATTGGGCAATATATTGCGCGGCGCGGCCGCCGATCCGGCGCGCATCGCCGGCTTGTTGTCCGATGTCGGTCTGGAAGCGCGTCCCGGCGCACTGCCGGCTGAGCTATCCGGCGGCCAACGCCAGCGGGTGGCTCTGGCGCGCACGCTAATGGAAGACCGCCCGGTGGTGCTGATGGACGAGCCGTTTTCCGCCGTCGACGCGATCACCCGGGCGCGGCTGCAGGAACTGGCGGCGCGGCTGTTGCGCGGGCGCACGGTGCTGCTGGTGACCCACGATCCGCTGGAGGCG
>JBFKGW010000007.1:0-17655 GCA_041633145.1 Alphaproteobacteria bacterium | reverse complement strand
TCTGCCGGGCGTCGGCGCCTACCCGCAAGCTATGGAGCACCTGCGCGCCACGGGCTTGCAAGAAGCCCTGTTTCGCCGGGTTATCGACGATCGCCGACCGATTCTTGGCATTTGCCTGGGCATGCAATTGCTCGCCGAAAGCAGCGAGGAAAACGGCTATTGCGATGGTCTCGGTTGGCTTTCCGGCCAGGTACGTCCGATCCCGGTTCCGTCCGGCGTGCCGCTGCCCCACGTCGGCTGGAATAGCGTTGACTGGCGCTGGGACAACGCCAGCTTGTCGGCGGCGCTACCCGATGGCGCGCACTTTTATTTCGATCATTCTTTCGCGCTCCTGAACACCGACGCCGACATCCTCGCCACCACCGACTATGGCGGCGAGGTCGTGGTGGCTGTAGCCCAGGACAACGTGATGGGTATGCAGTTCCACCCGGAAAAAAGCCAGAACAACGGACTGAAGCTGTTGCGCGGCTTTCTCAACCTGGCCGCCGAGTACGAACGATGCTGAAACAGCGCCTGATTGCAAGCATCATCGTTAAGGATGGGTTTGCCGTGCAAAGCTTCGGCTTTCGCCGGTTTCTGCCGATCGGTTCGCCTGCAATCGCCGCCGAACATTTCAACCGGTGGAGCGCTGACGAGATTTTTCTGCTCGACATTTCGGCCAGCCGTGAACAGCGCGGACCTGATATTGACCTGATTGCTGCGGTCGCTGCGCACACTTTCGTGCCTCTGACATATGCGGGCGGTATACGCTCGGTGGCGGACGCTGTGACAGCGATCAAGGGCGGTGCCGACAAAGTCGCCGTGAATACCGCCGCCTTGAACAATCCGACAATCTTGCGCCAACTGGCCGAACGGCTGGGCAGCCAATGCGTCGTCGCGGCAATCGACGCGCGCCGAGACCAGGATGGCGCGGCGAGAGCTTTCGGGGCCGGCGGTACACAGGCTTCGGGGCAACTCGTCGAAGACGTCGCACGCGCTGGTGGCGCACTTGGTGCCGGGGAGATCCTCGTCAACTCGATCGACTGCGACGGCGCTCGCAACGGATTCGACCTGCAATTGCTATCCGACATCGCCGCAGCGGTCGATCTGCCGATAATTGCAATGGGCGGCGCTGGCATGCCCGAGCACCTGGTTGCGGCGCTGCGCCTGCCTGGCATCAGTGCCGTCGCCATCGGTAACCTGCTCCACCACACCGAACACAGTTTGTTAACGATGCGGGCAGCCGTCTTGAAGGCCGGTATCGACCTGCGCCATGAAACCTACAGCGATTACCGAACTCACCCGATCGACGATTTCGGCAGGTTGCGCATGTACCCCGGGGAAGAGTTATCGGCGTTGCAGTTCAGCTACCATGCGGCAGAATCGATATGAGGTATTGCGCGCGCTGCCTATATCCTGAAAACCATCCGCTGCATCTGACCTTCGACGACGAGGGCGTGTGTAGCGGGTGCCGCATCCATGAGGAGAAAGACAAGCTCGATTGGGCCGAACGCCGCGACCGATTGAGCCGGCTCCTGGACAGCTATCGCCAGCGCTCGGGCGCCAACTACGACTGCGTCGTACCAGTCTCGGGCGCCCGCAATTCTTATTTTATAACCGACGTGATTCGCCGAGAGTTCGGCTTGAACCCCTTGCTGGTAACCTACAACACGCATTACACCACGCCACGCGGCCACCGTAACTTGGCCTACCTGCGCACCAGCTTTGATGTCGATTGCTATACCATGTTGCTCGGCGCCGACCTGCTGCGGCAGGTAACGGAACGAACCTTGGAATTGTTGGGCAGTATGTACTGGCACTGTTTGGCTGGCCAGACGGTGCTACCCGCCAAAGTTGCCGTACAGTACAAAATTCCGCTGATCGTCTGGGGCGCCCACCAAGGCCTCGATCAGGTAGGAATGTTCTCTCATTGCGATGAAACCGAAATGACCCGCAAGTATCGCAAGGATCATGACCTTATGGGGTTGGAGGCCGAGGATCTGGTCAATGAGGCAGCCGGCCTACCCGAACGAGATTTACGGCCGTTTTTCTATCCTAATGACAAAGATTTGGAAGCGGTCGGGGTACGCGGCATTTATCTGGGCAATTTCATCCGCTGGGATTCTAAAGCACAGCATGAAAGCATGATTGGCCGGTACGGTTATGAAACGGGACGCCAGCAACGAACATTCGATACGTACAACGACGTCGATTGCGCCCATTACAGCGGCCTGCACGACTACATCAAGCTGATGAAACACGGGTATGGCAAGGCGACGGACCACGCGTGCCGGGAAATCCGCTTAAAACGTCTCACCCGCGACCAGGCGATCGAATTGGTGCGCTGCTATCAAGATGTTCCGCCCACCGACGCCGCCATGTTCTGCGAGTGGCTGGGCATTTCTGAAGACGCCCTGTGGCAGGTGCTCGAGCGGCACCGCAATCCGGACTTGTGGAACAAAGACATGGCCGGCACCTGGCGGCTTCAAACCTCGGTGGTTGATGCGCCCGCTCCTACCAACCAAGTGTCAGAGTCCTTGCCGGTCACCGATTTGTGCCAATTTCGTCTGACGCCGTCGCTCCAATCGGGTATTGCGGAGGACCAGCCAAGCATTCTGGAACGCGGCTACGTCGATAGCCACCCCGCGCCTGATTACCGCGAAGTGAGGCTATAAGTGCGGAGCGTCGCGGAAGGCCCCTTTCTGGCCACGGGCAAGATCGGCGTGTGCGCGCGCTGCCTCATCCACTGGATCTGCCGGCGCGGCGAGTATTGCGCCGGTGTTGCGGAGTGCCAATCTTGAGCCGCATTCGTCCGCACGAGATCGAGCCGGATCTGCACCAAAGCACCGCCGGCGATCCCCGCACCATCGGCGTCGCCGTGATCGGTCTGGGCCGGATTGCCAGCGGATACGACGAACAGACGCCGGCGCCGGACGTCCCGCGCAGCCACATCGGCGCAATCCGTCAGACCGACAGCGTGCGGCTGCTCGCTGCGGTCGAGCCCGACGCGGCGCGGCGAGAGTCGGCGCGCGCGCACTGGCAAGACGATGACGCGCAGTTCGTCGATACGATCGACAAGGTTTCCGACGCCAGTGTCGATGCGGTCGTCATCTGCACGCCGAGCGACGAACGCGAGCCGGTGTTCGAGGCAGCTCTCGAGCTCCGGCCGCACGTCGTCGTGGTCGAGAAACCGCTCGCCGCAACGCTCGACGAAGCTCACCGCATGGCCGCCGCGGCCGAGCAGGCCGACGCCGCGCTGTATGTCAACTTTCACCGCCGCTTCGACCCGCGCCACCGCACCTTGCGCCAGCGCGCCACGGCGCAACCGTTAGCGCGCATTGTGGCAACCTATAATAATGGCCTGCACAACTACGCCAGCCATGCCGTCGACCTGTTGCTCGACTGGTTCGGCCCGATCGAGCGGGTGACGGCGATTGGCGCAGTGCCGGAGGGCGATGACCCCAACCTGTCGTTTGCCTGCCGCCTGAGCAATGGCCCGCCGGCGGTCGTGCTCGGCGTCGACGGCCTCGATTACGATCTATTCGATATCCAGTTCTATGGCGCCGACACGCGGCTCGATCTGTTGGCCGGCGGCGCGCGCCTGGAACAGCGCGAGGCGATCTCGGACAGGTACTATGCCGGCTATCGCCATCTGAGCGATGGCGCTGCCATCATGCCGGACGGTCCGGTCGGTGGGCTGGACGCTCTATATCAATCGTTGCGCGATCACCTGACTTTCGGCGCGCCGTTCGGCGCCTGCAGCGCAGCCCAGGCAATCGACGGCTTGGCCGTGCTTGAGGCGGCCGAATTGTCGGCGGCGACCAATGGCTGCCCGATCGATCCGCGCGCGCTGACCGGAGCCCCCCAGCCATGACCGCGAACGACACCCTCGCCCTGCTTGGCGGCCCGCCGGTGCGCGCCACGCCGCTGCCGCCCTACAACACGATCGGTGAAGAGGAAAAGGCCGCGGTGATGGAGGTGCTCGACGCCGGCGAGCTGTCCGGCTTCGTGGCGTCGCCCGACGCGGCCTTCTACGGCGGGCGCTGCGTGCGCGGCCTGGAGGAGGATTTCCGCACGTTTTTCGGCAGCCAACACGCCGTTTCGGTGAACTCCGCCACTTCCGGCTTGCACTGCGCCATCGCGGCGACCGGGGTCGGCCCGGGCGACGAAGTCATCGTGCCGCCCTACACCATGTCGGCGAGCGCAACCACGGTCCTGTTCACCGGTGCGGTGCCGATCTTCGCCGACGTCGACGCGCTGACCTTCTGTCTCGACCCGGCCGCGGTTGAAGCCAATATCACGCCGCAGACGCGCGCCATCGCCGCCGTCAACCTGTTCGGCCAAGCCGCACCGCTGGACGAATTGCGCAAGATCGCCGACGCCAACGGTCTTTATTTGATCGAGGACAACGCCCAGGCGCCGGCGGCCAAGCATCGCGGCCGCTATACCGCGACGATCGGCCATGCCGGTGTGTTCAGCTTCAACCGGCACAAGACGATGCAGTCCGGCGAAGGCGGCGTCATCGTCACCG
Organism: Alphaproteobacteria bacterium; assembly: GCA_041633145.1. Classification (GTDB taxonomy): domain Bacteria; phylum Pseudomonadota; class Alphaproteobacteria; order UBA6615; family UBA6615; genus JBFKGW01. The sequence continues at coordinate 13,145 of JBFKGW010000007.1, read as the reverse complement.
ACGACGCCAAGCTGGCCGAGAAAGCGGCGCTGATGCGCAACCATGGCGAAGTTGTCGTCAAGGACATGGGGGTCACCGATCTGGTCAACACGGCGGGGCTCAACTACCGCATGAGCGAGATGGAAGCCGCCGTCGCCCGGGTGCAGTTCGCCAAGCTCGAGGCGCTCAACGCCGCGCGCATCGCGCTGGCGGAACGACTGACGGCGGGTCTGGCCGACATCGACGGCTTGAGCCCGCCGCACATTCCCGACGGCAACACGCACGTCTACTACTTTTATCCGATCCGCTACGACGCCGCCGCGGTGGGCTTGCCCCGCGAGCTGTTCTGCCGCGCCGTCGAGGCCGAGGGGTATATGCTGCGGCCGGGCTATGTGAAGCCGATTTATCTTGAGCCGCTGTACCAGCAAAAAATTTGCTTCGGCCCAAACGGTTTCCCGTTCAGCGCCAATCCACGCAACGACACCCTGGTCTACCGGCGCGGCCTGTGTCCCGTGGTGGAACGGCTCGCCGATGCCGAGCTGATGGTCACCAACATCACCTATCCGCCGCTGACCGGTGCCGACATGGATGGTTTCGTCGCGGCGTGCCGCAAGGTGATCGGCAATCGTGACCGGTTGCTGGAAGTGAATGCCGCCGCCGACTGATGTCCGGTTCCATCCTCTTCGTGGTTGGCCAAAGCAGTACCGTCGCCTATCTCGCCCCGGTCTGGCGACGCTGGCTGCAACGGGACCCGGAAATCAACTGGCGTGTCATCGCGACCGAGTCGGCGATGAAGCGGATCGCGCTGGAACCTCTCGAAGGATTGCCGTTGATGTCGGTCGCGGACGCAAATCTTGCAGCGCTGAACGATAGCCTCGGCGACTGGCAGCCCGACTGCCTGGTGATGTCGGCGACCGCCGCCGCCATTGAACGAACCGCCTGCGACTACGCCTCGCGCAACGGCAAGCCGACGGCGCGAATCATCGACACCTGGTACGGCTACCGGCGGCGCCTGAGCGACGAGGCCGGCACACTCCACCTGCCCGAGAAGCTCATTGTTATCGACGAGCCGGCGGCACAAGCCGCCGTGGCCGAGGATATTCCGCGCGACATCATCGCGGTCCTCGGGCAGCCCGCCTGGGAACATGTCGCGCCTCTGGCGCCGGCCGACCGGCGCGACGTGCTGTTCGTCAGCCAGCCGATCCGGCGCCATTACGGCATGTCGCTGGGTTACACCGAGCAAACCGTGTGGGAGTTGTTCGCCGAGACCATGCAGCGCCATCCCGACCTGTTCCGCCATGTCTACTATTCCGCTCACCCCGATGACGACATGGCGCCGCCGGAGCTGACCGGCGTCGAGGTCGTCGCGTCCGGCGCCGCGACGTTGGCCAAGGCCGGCGCGGTCGTCGGCATGTTTTCTTCGCTGCTTACCGACGCCCTGCTGGCCGGCCGCCTTGTGGTCAGTTTCCAGCCGAACAACCCCGACTCGAATCTCGCCAACATGGGCCGCCGCAACCTCATCCCCCATGTCTTGACGCCGGACGAACTGGCAGCGGCACTGACCGCCACGGCCCCGGACGCCGGCGAATTGCGCGACGGCTTGCGCGACAGCTGCGATCGGGTCGAGCAATTCTGCCGCAACTTCGCAAACGGGGTGACGGCATGACCCGGCTGGTCGGACTGGTGCAAGCACGCATGGGATCGATCCGGTTTCCCGGCAAGGTGATGCAGCCCCTCGCCGGGGTTCCGCTGGTCGGCCATATCTTCGACCGCCTGCTGGCGACGCCGGGCGTGTCCGGGCTGGTGCTCTCGACGACGCAAGATCCGCGCGACGATTCGCTCGTCGCATATGCCCGTAGCCGGGGCATTCCGGCCGACCGCGGACCGCGGGAGGACGACATTGCCGATCGCCTGCACAGATCGGCCGGGCTCGCCGAGGCCGACGCCATCGTAAAGGTCAATGGCGACTGCCCGCTGATCGATCCGGCGATCATCGCACGCATGACCCAAGCCTGGCTCGCCGATCCGGCGCTCGATTATGTCTCGAACAAGATCGTCTGGACCTGGCCGGAGGGTTTGAGCGCCGAAATCATTTCCCGCCGCGCGCTCGCATGGTGCGACGACAATCTCACCGACCCGGCCGACCGTGAATTTGTCGCGAACTGGATCCGCGACCACCCCGACCGGTTCCGCCGGCTGTCGATCGAGGGCGACCGCGATTTGAGCGCGCACGGCTGGGCGGTCGACACGCCGGACGATTTCGATTTCGTCGTCCGGATCTTCGACGCTCTGCATCAGGATGGCCAAATCTTCGGCCTGGAGGAGATTCTCGACTTGCTCGAACAGCAAAAGACCCCAGTTCTGTGATCTACACGCCATGGCCGATAATGCGCGGCGAAGCGGTCGTTCTGATCGCCGAAGGCGTCGCCACAGGCACGAAGGATAAAAAGTTGGTAGCGCAGAAGATGACGGCAAAGAATTCACCGTCGCCGATCGAGGGTCAGTAAGACGCCTTGGCGGCCCGCGGCAAAAAACCATCGCGCGCAAGCCGGCTGCCCGACCGGGAAGAGCTGCTTGCCTACCTCCGCGAACACGAGGGCGACGCGGCGCGCCGCGATATCGCGCGCGCCTTCGGCGTGCGCGGCGCCCAGCGCGCCGAGCTGCGCGCCATGCTGCGCGAACTCGAAGACGCCGGCCTGATCGAACGCAGCGAGGGCCGGAAATGGCGGCACAGCGACCGCCTGCCGCCGGTGGCGGTACTGGAAGTGTTCGACCTCGACGACGACGGCGAGCCGCTGTTGCGGCCGGTCTCCTGGGAACCCGACCAGGCGCCGCCGTTGATCAACTTGCGGCCAGGGCGAACCGCCATGGCAGCGCCGGGCGTCGGCGACCGCATCTTGTGCCGGCTGCAGCGGCGCGACGACGATAGCTATCTCGCGACACCGATGCGCCGTGTCGCCGGCAAGCCGCAGCACATCATTGGCGTCTACCGGCAGCGCGGCGACGGCGGCCGCGTCATGCCGACCGACCGCGGGGCGCGCCACGAACTGTTCGTCGCCACTGGCGATACGGCCGGTGCCGAAGATTCCGAACTCGTAGTCGCCGAGCTGATGCCTGCCCGGCGCGCTGGGTTGGCGCGCGCCAAGGTAATCGAGCGGATCGGCGACGCCTCGGCGCCGACCGCGATCAGCCTGATCGCCATCCATCGCGCCGGCATTCCCGACAGGTTTCCCGCCGCTGCGGTCGAGGCTGCCGACCGCGCCGCACCGCCGGCGCTGGACCAACGCACCGATTTGCGCGCGGTGCCGTTAGTCACCATCGACGGCGCGGATGCCCGCGACTTCGACGATGCGGTATTCGCCGAACCCGATGCGGACGAGGAAAACCCGGACGGCTGGCACCTGGTGGTCGCCATCGCCGATGTCGCCTGGTTCGTCCGCCCCGGCGATGCCATCGACCGCGAAGCGTACCGCCGCGGCAACTCGGTGTACTTCCCTGACCGGGTGGTGCCGATGTTGCCGGCGGCGCTGTCGAACAATCTGTGCTCGCTGGTTCCCGACGAAGAGCGCGCCTGCCTGGCCGCCGATCTGTGGATCGACCGCGACGGCAAGCTGTTGCGCCACCGCTTCCGCCGCGCCCTGATGACGTCGGCTGCCCGCTTGACCTACGAGGAAGTCGAAGCGACGCGCAGCGGCGGTACGGCGCCGGTCGCCGCCGCCGTTATCGATAATCTGTACGGCGCCTTCGCCAGCCTGTCGCGCGAGCGCAAGCGCCGCGGTACGCTGGAACTCGAGCTGCCGGAGCGCCGCGTCGTGCTCGACGAGAGCGGCGCGGTGCAGTCGATCGCGCCGGTGCAACGGCTGGATAGCCACCGCTTGATCGAAGAGTTCATGATCACCGCGAATGTCGCGGCGGCGCGCGAATTGATCCGCTTGCGCCAGCCGGCGATGTTTCGCGTCCACGACGAACCCGACCGCGAAAAACTAGAGGAATTGCGCGAGGTTTTGGCCGAGTTCGGCGTGCGCATGGCGAAGGCGAAAATCTACCGGCCCGATGATTTCAACGCGCTGCTGGCGCGCATCGCCGACCAACCCCATGCGCGGCTGATCCACGAGTTGGTGTTGCGTGCGCAAAGTCAGGCCGAATACAGCCCCGATAATATCGGGCACTTTGGTCTCGGCCTGCGCACCTACGCCCATTTCACCTCGCCGATCCGCCGCTATGCCGATCTGCTGGTCCATCGTGCCCTCATTCGCGGCTTGCGCCTGGGCGACGGCGCGCTGCCCGATGAGGCCGGCGCAACCTTTCCGGAAACCGGCGAACACATTTCCGCGACCGAACGGCGCGCGATCAGCGCCGAGCGCGACGCTAACGACCGCTACGCCGCCGCCTATCTCGAGCAGCATGTCGGCGATAGTTTCGCCGGCGTCATCCGCGGCATCGCGCGGGCCGGATTATTCGTGGCGCTGGAGGACAGCGGCGCCGAGGGCTTCGTGCCAGCCTCGCGTCTACCCGACGACCGCTACCGCTTCGACGCGGCAGCGCACACCTTGCGCGGCGAACATTCCGGCTTATCTTACCGGTTAGGCGACGACGTCGAGGTACGCCTGGCCGAAGCTAATGGCTTGACGTCGTCGGCGATTTTTGACCTTTTGGGCGACGGAACTCGTTCGGCGAGTCGCGTTCGGCAGAGAAACCATTCGGGGCGTCGACCAAGGCGCCGCGGGCGGAAAAAGTAATGGCGAAAATATTAACTGTGCGGCAAACTTCTTGCGTAAAATTAGCCCTCCAGCATGTGTCGGCACGACTCCTTCTCAAACCGATATAAGTAGTTATTTTACAGATGGTTATAGAGGTATTTAAATCCATTTTCTTAAACATACCTGGCGCGCGGAACGTCGCGCGGCTGGCGATTGTTTTGGCGCTCGCGGCGTGTACGCAGGTGCCGCCGGCCGACGAGGCCGAATACAACGATACTTACGGCGAGGAGGTGCTGAGCGCCGGCTATACCCTGATTTCCGACCGGTATATCGACCCCATCTCATTGCACGATCTGGCGATTAGCGGCATGTCCGGGCTGCGCAGTCTGGACGGCCAATTGGAAGTGATCGAAAGCGGTAATGGCGCGCGGCTGCATTACGCCAGCCAACCGATTGGCAACATAAACCTGCCGACCAGCCAGAATCCGGACGCCTGGTCGGCGGTTACGGTACGCGCGATCGCGATGGCGCGGAGCGCCTCGCCGGCCATCGGTGAAGCCGATGCCGAAGCCATCTTCAAGGCAGTATTCGACGGCATTGTTGAGCCTCTTGACGGGTTCACCCGCTACGCCGGCACCCAGCGCGCTTCCGAGCACCGGGCCCTGCGCGACGGTTTTGGCGGCATTGGCGTGAGTATCCGCATGGAGGACGATTCGGCGCTGATCCTGTCGGTCAACGAATCCGGCCCGGCGGCCGACGCAAAGGTTCAGGCCGAGGACCGTATGACGCGGATCAATGGCGAATCGATTGCCGGATGGACGCAGCGCCAGCTGGTTGAGCAATTGCGGGGTAAAATCGGCACGAAAGTGCGATTCACCGTCCAGCGCCCCGGACTGAATGATCCCTTGGAATTCACCCTGAAGCGCGCACACATCGTGCCGGTGACGGTGACCAGCCGGCGCGAAGACGACGTGGCAATCATTCGCGTCGTCGGCTTCAACCGCGAAACCGCAAAAAAAGTAGGCCGCGCCGTCCGCGCCCAACTTAAACAAGCGAACCAGCGGCCGCTCAAAGGCATTATCCTCGACTTGCGGTCCAATCCTGGCGGCTTACTCGATCAAGCTGTCGAGCTCGCCGATAACTTCCTCGACAGCGGCGACATCGTGCTCACGTTCGGCCGCCACCCCCGTAGCCTACAGCGGTTCGTCGCCACCGTCGGTGATCTGGCGAGCGGGCTGCCGATTGTTATTCTGGTCAATGGCAATTCGGCGTCGGCGTCCGAGGTGGTCACCGCCGCGTTGCAGGACCAAGCCCGCGCGGTCGTCGTCGGCAGCAACTCGTTCGGCAAGGGTACGGTGCAAACGGTCCTGCAACTGCCCAACAATGGCGAAATTACCCTTACCTGGTCGCGGCTGGTGACGCCGTCAGGTTATCGGCTACATCAATTGGGCATCTTGCCGACGGTGTGCACGCGCGCAGAGGGTCAGGTTGTCGCCGCCGAAAATCTGTTGGCGAATGTGGAACACGGATCGGGTGAGCTGGCGGAGCAGCTGTCGCGCTGGCGGGCGACCGGCAACATCGACAATATCGATCGCGATTCATTACGCAATTTGTGCCCGTCGGATAACGCTTCGCCCGATACCGACGTCGCGATCGCGAAAAACCTGTTATCCAATCCGCCCCTGTATCAAGGACTGATCGAGCAAGGCAACATCAACCTGGCCCACCGTTGAATCGGGCCGAACGGCGCCGGCGCTTGACAGGCGCTTAGCCGGCGTTATGGTTGCCGCCGCGTTAGCATAAAGGCCTGCAGTTAAAGGAAGGCAGTCGATGGCTAAATCCAATACCGTTTTGGTCAAACTCGTGAGTTCCGCCGACACCGGCTACTATTACGTGGCGAAGAAAAATCCGCGCAAGACGCCGGATAAGATCGAGCTCAAGAAGTACGATCCGAAAGCGCGCAAGCACGTGCTGTTCAAGGAAGAGAAAATGAAATAGCGTTTGCTAACCGCGAACATGAAGAAAGCCGCCCTGGAGGCGGCTTTTTGCTGACCGACGGCCGGGCCCTGGCCGACCGGCTGTGCCATTATTCAGTTGATAAATTTTTGCACGGTTTCGAGAAAATGGGAGACCGAAATCGGCTTAGCGATGTAGGCCTCGCAGCCGCCTTCGCGGATTTTCTCTTCGTCGCCCTTCATGGCGAACGCGGTCACCGCAATCACCGGAATGTCCTTCAGTTCGTCGTCCGCCTTTAACCACTTGATCACATCCAGCCCCGACACTTCCGGCAGCTGAATATCCATCAAAATAAGGTCCGGCGTGTGCTCGCGCGCCATATCGAGCGCCCGGTTGCCGTCGCGGGTCTGGAATATGTCGTAGCCTTGCGCCTCGAGCAGGTCGTGGAACAGCTTCATGTTGAGTTCGTTGTCTTCAACGATCAGTACAGACTTCGCCATTGAGATCTATTCCCGCCCGCCGTTCATGAAGGATTAACGTTTAGACACCGATTTCCGCTTAAGTGCCTATACTGTACTACTTCCGGTTAAGGGCATACTAATTCAATCGTTTTTCTGCGTCTTTAGTGTTCGTGGCTCAAGGAGCTTCTGGTGCGTATCGGAATTGATCTCGGCGGCACCAAGATCGAAGGAATCGTGCTGGCGGACGATGGCCGCGAGGTGGCGCGCAAGCGCATTGCCGCACCGCGCGACAGCTATGCCCACACGCTCGACGCAATCGCGGGATTGGTGGATGACCTGGCACCGGCACAAGACCCGCAAGCGCGCGTCGGGATCGGCATTCCCGGCGCCATGTCGCCGGCCACCGGGTTGGTCAAGAACGCCAACTCGACCTGGCTGATCGGACAGCCGTTCGAAGTCGATATCGCCGAGCGGCTCGGCCGCCCGGTGAAGGTCGCCAACGATGCGAATTGTTTTGCTGTCTCCGAAGCGGCCGACGGCAGCGGACGCAGTGAAGGTGTGGTCTTCGGCATCATTTTGGGGACCGGCGTTGGCGGCGGCATTTGCGTCAGCGGCAAAATTCTCACCGGCCGCAACGCGATCGCCGGCGAGTGGGGCCACACCCCCCTGCCCTGGATGACCGGCGACGAATGGCCCGGCGAGCGCTGCTACTGCGGCCGTATCGGCTGCATCGAGACCTTTCTTAGTGGCCCGGCGTTTTCGCGTGATTACGCCATGGCGACGGGTGACGATCTGGCGCCGGCGGAAATCGTTCGCTTGGCCGAACAAGGCGACGAACGCGCGGCCGGCGTACTGTTCAACTATGAGGACAGGCTGGCGCGGGCGCTTGCCATGGCGATCACCATCCTCGATCCCGACGTGGTCGTGCTAGGCGGCGGCATGTCGAAGGTCGAGCGGCTCTACGACACGGTGCCCGAGCGGATCGGCCGGTATGCGTTCTCCGACTCCGTTTCGACCCCCATACGCCCACCGGCGCACGGCGATTCGAGCGGCGTGCGCGGCGCTGCCTGGCTTTGGCCGGCGCAGACGCGGACCGGGACGGCGCCATGAGCGAAACGGCTGACACACCAGGCCTGTGCCGCGATTGCGCAGCGCCGGTCACCGCGCCGGCGACGCGGTGCGGCGACTGTGGCTCGCCGCGTTTGGTGTTTCACCGTGAACTGAACAGCCTGACGATCGCCCATCTCGACTGCGACGCCTTCTACGCCAGCGTCGAAAAACGCGACGACCCGAGCCTGCGCGATCGGCCGGTCATCGTCGGCGGCGGCCAGCGCGGTGTAGTCTCGGCGGCCTGCTACATCGCGCGCATTAAGGGCGTGCATTCGGCGATGCCGATGTTCAAGGCGCGCAAGCTGTGCCCAGACGCCGTCGTCATCAAGCCCGATATGACAAAGTACGCCGAAGTCGGCCGGCAAATCCGCACGCTGATGCAGGCGATAACACCGTTGGTCGAGCCGATCTCGATCGACGAGGCGTTCCTCGATCTGTCCGGCACGGAACGGCTCCATCATGCAAGCCCGGCAGCCACCCTGATCCGGCTCACCCAGCGCATCGAGGCCGAATGCGGCGTCACCGCGTCGGTCGGATTGAGCTACAACAAATCGCTGGCCAAGCTGGCGTCCGACTTGGACAAGCCGCGCGGCTTCTCGGTATTGGGGCGCCACGATGGCTTGGCCTTCCTCGCCGACTTGCCGGTCAACCGCATCTGGGGGGTCGGCAAGGCGCTGCACCGCAAGCTAACCGCCGACGGCATTTCCACCATCGGCCAGTTACGCAGCCGCGACGAGGCGACCCTGGTCCGCCGCTACGGCAGCATCGGCCACCGGCTGTATAATTTCTCGCGCGGGCAGGACACGCGACGGGTCAACCCGCAGTCGCGGCCGAAGAACGTGTCGGCGGAGACCACCTTCCACCAGGACATCGGCGATGTGGAGGGCTTGAAGCAACGCTTATGGCCGTTGTGCGAGCGTCTTTCCGATCGGCTCAAGACCAAGGATCTCGCCGGCCAGACTCTGGTCTTAAAATTAAAGTCGTCGAAGTTTCGCATCACCACGCGCTCGCAAAGCCTGGCCTGGCCGACCCAGCTGGCCGAGACGATCTATCAGTTCGCGGTGCCGCTGCTCGAGAACGCGGTCGCCGACGCGCCAGCGGGTTCGAGCTTTCGCTTGATCGGCATCGGCGTCGCCAACCTCAAACCGGCGAGCGAAGCCGATCCGCCCGATCTGGCAGATCCCGACGCCGGTCAGCGCAAACGGGTGGAGCACGTGATCGACGATGTGCGCCACAAGCTGGGGCGCGACGCGATCGCGCGCGGCCGCGGCCTGGCGAAAAATTCTACGACGAAATCAACCGGTAGGAAGGGCGCTTACTGACACTGCGCGCGTTCGAGCTCTTCGATCCGCACCAACGACGCCACCATGGTGAAGTCGCCGTAATCGAAGACGAAGCGGCGCACCACGCCATTGTCCTGCACGTCCTGGGTCATCTCGAATTCGGGTTCGGTTTGCGATTGCGCTTGCGGAAACATCGCCATGCGCACCGACCACCATTTGTGCTGGGTGACGGCACCCAAATTCGCGCCGGCGCCCTCGTCGGGCCCGCGGGCGCCGCCAAGGATCAGCATGCTGGCCACCATCGGCGATAGTTCGGGCTGCGAGCCGTCGAAGTAGTGGCTCGACTCGGTGATTTTACCGCTTTCCCCGGCGGCGATGACGGCCAAGGTATGCTCGAACGGAAATAGCGTATCGGCCGGCAAGTCGATTCGCAGGTCCGCCGGTACGGTAAAGGTCGCTACCCCGGGCTTGCCGCGCGCCGGCCGCTCGGCCTTGCCGCGCACTTCCTCGGCGACCTCGCCGCCGATCGTCGATTTGGACGAGAACTGGAACCGGGTGCCATCGCTGCTTTCGAAGCTCGACGCGGTGACCTCGGAAGCCAAACTGCCGCCGTTCTGTCGCTGCAAGGTGACCACCAGGCGCTGGTTAGCGGTCCAGCCATCGCAGCTGTGGGCCCATTCCGCGACCATACGCCCGCGAATGCCGCTGATCTGGGAAGACGGATCGGTTTTCCCGAGGGTGACTTCGTAGAAGCCGCGATGGGGCGCGTGCTGGATCGCCGCCGCCGCTGCTGGCTCGGCAACTGCGAACAAGCCGATCGCGACCGCAGCGGCGGCGGCATGAGGCATTACGCCCGAGAAATTCGGATGAACTTTGCTTTGAACCTTCATTGCACGCCTAACTTAGGGACAAAAACTAGCTAATTGAAGGCGAGCATACGCAATAAAAGACCGACGCCGCGAGTCACGTCTTGGCGACACTATTGGTTCGCATCCGTCTCCAGGTAAACGCCGGCCTGGCTGACCACGAAATGACCACATGGCGGCGATCCCAGGTCGTCCGCGCACAGCTGCACCGGCCACGCATCCGAGTACCCATCATTACGGGCTTGCTCGACCGGCTGATCGAGCAGAACGCGATAGGTCGTGCTGCCATCCACCACGGTGGTTTGGATCAGCGCATCGTCTCCCTGCGAGTCGGCCAACCGCCGGGCATTTGTGGCGACCCGGTAGCTGCCGATCACCGCGAAAGTGGCGATGTGCGCATCCTGGGAGGTCGCCTGCTGGGGTCGGCTATCGCTAGGTGCCGGCATCTGTGGCTGTTGCGGTTTCGCCGCCGGCTGCGCGCTGGCGAATAAGCCATGCGGCACGGGCTGAGCAGCGGCCGCTGTCGTGGTGGCCGGCTCGCGCGGCTCAATTGGCTGGCCGACCGGAGCCGGCGTAAGCGCCGGCATCGCGACGGAAGGCGCGTCTATGGTCTCCAGGCCACCTGCCGCGGCGGCCAGTTGTACCGGTTGCTCGGCCGCCGGCTCGGCGGTCGCTTCGAAGTCGCTCGGCGGCCCCCATGGCCGGCCAGCCACCGAACCGGTTTCCGGATCGCGGTACCAATTTTCGTCCGCCGGATCGTTAGCCACCAGAGCGATCAGCACGTCGCCGTCAGGATCGCAGATCGCGCGGTCATCGACGACGCGGTGCAACGCGCAATCTTCATCGACGAATGCGGAAATGGCGTGATCGGCGGGACCTTTGCCGGTCGTCACATAGCTGACCCCATCGACAACCAGGGTCGCGACGGTGACGGCTGGGGGTAGAGCACAACCTGCTAGGAACAACGGCAACAGGAGCGCCGGGCCAGGGATTCGCATAGCAAGACTCCTTTTCTAGGAGATATAGAATGAATCACGGCGAACTGATTTGCCTAGAGTTCATTTCGAATATAGCCGCTAAAATATTAAATTAATTGTAATATTCGAACCCAATACACCCATCGGATGAAAGCAAAACAGTAGGTTCGGTTAGAATTTTACCTTTATAAACATAAGGTTAATCCTGCACCGACCACGATCGGCAGGGCTATAATTGTTTGCAATTTCAACGTATTTATTTGAATTACCGGATAAGCTCTAAATAATCGCTGGCGCCAATTTGGTCGAAAAATCCGCTCACGACGCTTTTGGCGGCGGCACCGTCGAGCGGAGATAAAGCTCACGCAAGCGCTCCGGCGCCACTTCGGCGGGCGCCTGCATCATCAAGTCCTCGGCCCGCTGGTTCATCGGAAACGCGATCACCTCGCGGATGTTGGGCTCGTCGGCCAATAGCATGACGATGCGGTCGAGCCCCGGCGCTGAACCACCGTGCGGCGGCGCGCCAAACTGCAGCGCGTTGAGCATGCCGGCAAACTGGCGCTCCAGATCCTCGCGGCTGTAGCCGGCGATTTCGAACGCCTTCACCATGATATCGGGCCGGTGGTTTCGGATCGCTCCGGAACTGAGCTCGATCCCGTTGCAGACAATATCGTACTGAAACGCCAGTACCTCTAGAGGATCTTTGCTCTCCAGAGCCTCGAGGCCGCCCTGCGGCATCGAGAACGGATTATGGCTGAACTCGATCTGGCCGCTCTCTTCGTCCAGCTCGTACATCGGGTAGTCGACGATCCAACAAAACGCGAACTGGCCGCCGGCGATCAGGTCCAGATCCTCACCAATGCGCGTCCGCGCCAGCCCCGCCAGGTTTGCCGCCTCTTTTTCCTTGCCGGCGGCAAAAAACACCGCGTCGCCATCGCCGACCCCGGCTGACGATCGCAACTCGGCCACGATCTCCGGCGAAAAGAACTTGGCAATCGGCCCTTTTGCTTCGCCGCCCTCGAACACCACATAGCCGAGCCCCGGCGCACCCTGCTCGCGCGCCCAATCGTTGAGCCGGTCGAACCAGCTGCGCGGTTGGCCCGCCGCGCCGGGTGCCGGAATGGCGCGCACCACGCCACCGCCGGCGACGGCGTTGGCGAACACCTTGAAGTCCGAACCGCGAAACAGATCGGAGACATCGCTGATGACCAGCGGATTGCGCAGGTCGGGCTTGTCGGTGCCATACTTCAGCATGGTCTCGGCAAACGGGATGCGCGGGAACGGCGGCGCCGTGACGGTCCACGGCGTATCGCGGCCGAAACCGGCGAACTCTTCGAAGACGCCGGCCAGCACCGGTTCGATGGTCGTCAGGACATCGTCCTGGGTGACGAAACTCATTTCGAAGTCGAGCTGGTAAAATTCGCCGGGCGACCGGTCGGCGCGGCTATCCTCGTCGCGAAAGCAGGGCGCAATCTGGAAATAGCGGTCGAACCCGGCCACCATCAGCAACTGCTTGAACTGCTGCGGCGCTTGCGGCAACGCGTAGAACTTGCCTGGATGCAAGCGCGAGGGCACCAGATAGTCGCGCGCGCCTTCGGGGCTCGAGGCGGTCAGAATGGGTGTTTGAAATTCGACGAAACCCGCCTCGGTCATGCGGCGGCGGATCGACGAAACCACCTGGTTGCGCAACAGAATGTTGGCCTGCACCTTTTCGCGGCGCAAATCTAGATAGCGGTAGCGCAGGCGCAATTCCTCGTTGGTGTCTTCGTCGGAATTGACCTGCAGCGGCAGCATCGCGGCCGGCGCTTCGACC
>JBFKGW010000006.1:0-18452 GCA_041633145.1 Alphaproteobacteria bacterium | reverse complement strand
CTCAGCGCCGCCACGGAAAGCGGGGTGACGAACTGGGCGCCGCCGCGGGTCAAAATGCAGCGTACCGCCAGCCCGCGCTTGCGCAGCAAGCGGATCAGCTCGAGGCTTTTATAGGCCGCGATGCCGCCGCTGATAATCAAAAGCACGCGTTTACCGTGGAGCATAGCCACCGTTCGCCGCCTATTGGGACGGTCCTGCGTAGTTAAACTGGGTTTTACGACTCTTCTGTGTATTTAAATAGTCGCCCGGGCGCGCCAGAGCAAGTCGCGTTGCGTGGGCGGACGGAAATACGTCGCAAAATTTGCGCTATAGGGTCGCCAGAAAAAGTATCGCGAGCGCGGCGATCGCCAGCCACAGGGGCCATTGGGGCGCTCCGGCGGTCTCGCTGGCAAAATGGATGCGCAGATCGCCATCGGCGATAGCTTGCGCGGCCCGCTCGATCTCGCTGACCGCATGGGGCAGGCGCTCGGCGGCGCTGATGGCGTCGGCGGCCAGCTCGGCGAGCTGGGCTTCCGGGCCGCGGTTCTCGCTCATCCATTCTTCGATTAGTGGCTGGGCGAGCTGCCACATGTTGGCATTGGGCGCGAGTTGGCGCCCGACGCCTTCGGCCAGCAACATGGTTTTTTGCAGCAGCAGCAGTTGCGGCTGGGTCTCCATGTCGAACTGCTCGGTCACTTGAAACAGCTGGGCGAGCAGCCGGGCGAGGGAAATCTCGGCCGACGGTCGGTCGAATATCGGCTCGCCGATCGCCCGCACCGCTTGTTTGAAGGTTTGCCGGTCCTTGTGGGCGGGCACGTAGCCGGCGCGGAAATGGACATCGGCGACCCGGTCGTAGTCGCCGGTGACGAAGCCCAACAACATGTCGGCCAGGTAATAGCGGGTGTGCCGGTCGATCCGCCCCATGATGCCGAAATCAACCACTGCCAGGGCGCCATCGTCTTGTACGAAGGCGTTGCCCGGGTGCATGTCGGCGTGAAAAAAGCCGTCGCGGAAGACCTGGCGGAAAAAATTCTCCGACGCGTGGCGCACGAGTGTCTCTAAATCGTGGCCGGCTTCGCGCAGATCGCCGACGTCGTGGATCGGGATGCCGGCGATGCGCTCGGTGGTGAGGACGCGGCGGCCGGTGCGCTCCCAATCGACTTCGGGCACCACGTAATTGGGGTCGTCGATAAAATTTTCGCGCAATTCAGCCGCTGCGGCGGCTTCCATGCGCAGATCCATTTCGCGCTGCACCGCTTCGGCGAAGGTTTCGATCGCGGCGATCGGCTTGAGGCGGCGCAGCCGCGGCTGGGTCTTCTCGACCACGCCGGCGACCCAGCGAAACAAATCGAGATCGCGCTCGAATGCGCGCTCGATGCCCGGCCGCAAGATTTTGACGGCGACGTCGCGGCTGGTCGGCGGCGGATCATCCTCGCCGGCCGAGTTGATTTCGTGCTGAGTCGGCTTGGTGACCGCGAAATGAACTTGCGCGATCGATGCCGCGGCGACCGGCTCGTCGTCGAAGCTTTCGAACAAGTCGTCAAACTCGCCCTCCAGTTCCGCTTCGACGGCGCGCCGCGCTTCGGCCGAGGAAAACGGCGGCAGATCGTCTTGCAAGGCCGACAGATCGTTGGCGATGGTCTCACCGGCAAGATCGGGCCGGGTACTCAGCATTTGCCCGAACTTGATGAAACTGGGCCCGAGTTCCTGCAGCGCGATCGCCAACCGTTTGCCCGGACGCATCAAGCGGACGCTGCGTTTGACCCGAAAGCCCGACAACAGCCGCGCGGCCAAAATGAAACCACCGGTCGCTGGCAGCCAATCGAGCGGGAACAACGCGTCGTGCAGCGCCAGGGTGCGCGCAATGCCGATCAGGCGTAGGACATTTCGCAGGGCGCGCAGCATTGGCGATTCTTAGAGTCGCCACGCCGAGTGGATAGCAGCGATCCCCCCGGACAGATTGCGGTAGTTGGCTTGGTCGAAACCGGCGTCGTGCAGCATCTCGACCAATTCTTCCTGCGGCGGAAATTTGCGAATACTTTCCGCGAGATAGACATAAGCGTCGCGGTCGCGGGCGACCAGGGCGCCGAGCCATGGCAGGACTGTAAAAGAATACTGGTCATAGAGCGGCGCCAACATCGGGGCCACGACGCGGCTGAATTCCAGGCACAGAAAATGACCGCTGGGCTTGAGCACGCGCTGGGCTTCGGCGAGCGCTTGGTCGATATGGGTCACATTGCGCAAACCGAAGGCGATCGTGTAGGCGTCGAGGCAGGCATCGGCGAACGGCAACTGTTCGGCGTTGCCGCATACCAGGGTCGGCGCGCCGGCGCCGGTCAACTTGCCGTGGTTGATCGACCGGTCGCGGCCGGCGGCGAGCATGGCCGGGTTGATGTCGCAGATGATGACCTCGGCTTCGCCGCTGCTGCGCGCCAAAATCCGCCGGGCGATATCGCCGGTACCGCCGGCCACATCGATGATTTTCATACCGGGCTGCGGATTGAGCCGGTCGACCAGCGCCGATTTCCAGATGCGGTGGATGCCGCCGCTCATCAAGTCGTTCATCAGGTCGTAGCGGCGGGCCACAGAATCGAACACCGCGCCCACGCGGGCAGTCTTCTCGCCCACCGGGACCTCGGAAAAACCGAAATGGGTGGTCGCTAAGTCGCCGTTTTGGGGGGCGTCGTTGGGGCCAGGATCGCTCATGGGCCGGACCATATCGGGACAGGCCTCCGTCGGCAAAAGAAAACCCCTGTTGGCGACCGAAGACAATAGGTAGTGCGGCTGCAACGGCGCCGCCATTGTACCGCCGCAAGCCGGCGATTTGTGCTATGCAGCGCCCACACTAAGGTCGTGGATTTTGCGATGCCCGAACTGCCCGAGGTCGAAACCACTCGCCAAGGCCTGTTGGTGGCGCTTGAAGGACAGGTTTTACAATCCGTCGAAGCGCGCGTGCCGGCCCTGCGGTTCCCGTTACCGGTCGATCTGTCGGACCGGCTGACCGGACGCCAGATCGTCGGCATCGACCGGCGGGCGAAATATATGCTGGTCGAGCTGGAAGACGGTCAGGTGCTGCTCGTCCACCTGGGTATGAGCGGGCGCATGCGCGTCTTTCCGGCGGGCGCCGCGCGGCCGGCACCGGATAAGCACGATCATGTAATATTTCGCACCGAAGACGGCGCTGAGATCCGCTTCAACGACGCGCGGCGTTTCGGCGCCATCGATCTGCTGTCCGCTGACGCGGTAACCAGCCACCGCTTGCTGCGCGATTTGGGGCCGGAACCGCTCGGCAACACCTTCAATGGTCCCGCTCTGGCGGCCAGTTTGCGGGGCCGGCGCACCCCCATCAAGGCGGCCCTGCTCGATCAAAAGACGGTCGCTGGGCTGGGCAATATTTATGTCTGCGAAGCGCTCTATTACGCCAATCTGTCGCCGCGGCGCAGTGCGCATACGGTGCAAGGGGGCCGGGCCGAGCGGCTAGCGCAGGCGATCAGACAAGTACTCAACGACGCGATCGCTGCTGGCGGGTCGAGCCTGCGCGATTTTCGCCACGCCGACGGTGAACTCGGCTATTTTCAGACCCGCTTTGCGGTGTATGGGCGCGAAGGAGAACGCTGTCCGCGTTGTGCCGAGAACGGAAAATCGACAGGCTGCATTCGCCGGTTGGTGCAAAGCGGTCGGTCGACTTTCTATTGCCCTCGCTGGCAGCGTTGAGTAAACAGCGGGCCCGTCATGTTATCGCGCCTCATCACAATCCCGCGCCGCTCGCTGGCTGTCCTCGCCCTCGCGGTACTCGTCGCCGCTCCGGCGGTGGCTGACGATCCGCAATATCTGGCCGCCGTGACAGATTTGCCATTGCCGCCCGGTCTGGTCGAAGACGTCGATGCCGGCGTCAACTTTGACAAGCCGGAAGGGCGTATTGTCGAGGCGATCGCCCGCGGCTCGCTGACGAAATTGGAAGTCGCGTCATTTTATCGCGCCGCCTTGCCGGGTTTGGGCTGGAAGCCGCTCAGCGATGACCGGCCGGGTACTCGATGGCAGCGCGGCGGCGAGATCTTGAGCGTCGATGTTGTCGACGACGGCAATCCGTTGGTAGTGCGCTTTTCCATCGCACCCGATTAGACAGTAACAGCCCTGTCTCTACCGGGGCGGGATATCGAAGGGAGGCCCGATCAATGGCCTATGAAAACATCGAAGTCGAGATCGAAGGTCATGTCGCAATCGTGCGGCTCAACCGGCCGAAGGCGCTGAATGCATTGTGCGCGGCGCTAGTCTCGGAATTGGGTGCCGCGCTCGACGATTTAGAGGCCGACGACAATATCGGCTGTATCGTGCTCACCGGCTCTGACAAGGCGTTCGCCGCTGGCGCCGATATCAAGGAAATGGCGGATAAAACTTCTATCGGCGCGTATATGGAAGATTTCATCACCGTCGGCTGGGAGCGGGTGACCACTTGCCGCAAGCCGATCATCGCTGCGGTGGCGGGGTATGCCCTGGGCGGCGGCTGCGAAGTGGCGATGATGTGTGATTTCATCATCGCCGCCGATAACGCGAAATTCGGGCAGCCGGAAATCACGCTTGGCACTATTCCGGGCGCCGGCGGGACACAGCGCCTGCCGCGCTTTGTCGGCAAGGCGAAGGCGATGGAGATGATCTTGACCGGCCGCATGATGGACGCTGAAGAGGCGGAACGCGCGGGACTGGTCAGCCGCGTGGTGCCACTCGCCGAGTTGATGGACGAGGCCATCAAGACGGCTGGTACGATCGCCGGCATGTCGCGGCCGATTACCTACCTGGCGAAGGAATCGGTCAACCGCGCGTTTGAGACGACACTGGCCGAAGGCGTCCGGTTCGAGCGCCGCGCCTTCCACTCGACCTTCGCCTCGGAAGACCAAAAAGAAGGTATGGCCGCGTTCATTGAAAAGCGGCAACCGAGTTTCAATAACCGCTAGAAAACGCAGAAGCCTGCGGCCTTGACGCCGTACCGGCGTCCGGCTATAAGCCGCGCCGCAGTCCACAGAAATCAGAAGTGATATTGCCATGGCCCATCATGCTTCGGCGAAGCAGCGTATTCGGCGCAACGCCCGCCGCACCGAGATCAACCGGCGCCGAATGAGCCGGATCCGCACCTTCGTCAAGAAGGTCGAGACGGCGATCGAGAACGGCGACCGCGAAGCCGCGACGCTCGCGTTTCGCGCCGCGCAACCGGAATTGCACCGCGGCGTGAGTAAAGGCGTACTCCAGCGCAACACCGTCAATCGCCGCCTGTCGCGGTTGTCGGCGCGCATCAAGGCCATGTCATAACCGCTTATCGAGTTTAGATTTTGTTACAAGCCGCGCTTGCACAGCGCGGCTTTTTTCGTTGTCGAAGCCGGCGAAACCGCAATTTTTTTCACCAATTTTGTCTCAGAGTTGTTGCGGGCCGTCACCGTCGCATGTATGGTTACTGGCGTTCTCCGGTCGAGAAATATAATAATAATATAATATTCAAACACCGGGCACTCGAGTTTTAATTGAGGGGACTAGTGGCGGCAAAGCTTAAAAAGAATAAGTGCGTCCGCCAGAAGGTTGGGTGTGCCTGAGCTAAGTAAAAACACGGATATTCGGGGAAAAAACAAGTAAAACTAGTGTAATAGATTTTGGGGGTTTAGGTCCTGGCTCCCGCCGAGTCTTAAATCGGTGGTTCGCCGACTTGAAGGTGGCATCAGTCCATTTGTCGGTCCTTCGCAGGCGGGACTTATTTGGGAGAGCGTCATTTGAACTGCAGGCGAAATTGTCTTGCGCAACCCGGTTGCGGTGGGCCGGACCAATTCGCGGGCTTGCTGGCGGGGCCTGCGCCCTCTCGAAAATACTGGCGACGGAATAAATGCGCGACGGAGAATATCGTCAGATGACAGAACAGTGGGGGCACGCCGATACGACATTGGTCGAGCAATGGACGCGCATCCGGGCGCGCTTACGGGCTGATGTCGGCGAGGCGGCATTCAACAGTTGGCTGAAGCCACTGACCCTGGGGGAGATGTTGGGAAGCCGTTTGCGAATAGCCGTACCGACGCGCTTCATGCGCGATTGGATCGAGCAGAACTATGGCGACCAATTGACCGAGTTCTGGCAGGATGAAAACGCCGACGTGTCGCGGGTCGAGATAATCGTCGAACCAACCCGCACGGCGACACAATCGCCCGGCGGGCCGCCGCTGCCTGCGAACGGCCAGCGCGACGTCGACACCGGCGCCCTGTCGAGCGAGTTCCAGAACGCCAATGGTGCCGATACGGTCACCAGTGGCTCGGAAGACGTGCGGGCGTTGCTCGATCCGCGCTTCGTGTTCAAAAATTTCATCGTAGGGCGAACTAACGAACTGGCGCATGCCGCCGCGCGACGCGTTGCCGAATCCGACAGTGTGCCATTTAACCCGCTGTTTTTGTTCGGCGGCGTCGGCCTCGGCAAAACCCACCTTATGCACGCGATTGCCTGGCACATCATCGAGCGCGACCCGTCGCGCCGCGTGTTGTACATGTCGGCCGAAAAGTTCATGTACCAGTTCATTCGCGCGCTGCGCTTTCGCACCACGATGGACTTCAAGGAACAGTTTCGCTCGGTCCACGTGTTGATGATCGATGATATCCAGTTCATCGCCGGCAAGGATTCGACCCAGGAAGAATTTTTCCACACCTTCAATGCCTTGGTGGACCAAAACCGGCAAATCGTGGTGTCGGCGGACAAGTCGCCGTCCGATCTCGATGGGATGGAAGAACGCCTGCGCTCGCGCCTGGGCTGTGGCTTGGTCGCCGACATCCACCCGACCGATTACGAATTGCGGCTCGGCATACTGCAAGACAAGGCCGAGCAATTGAACGCTGAAATGCCCGACAAGGTGCTGGAATTCCTCGCCCACAAAATCACTTCGAACGTGCGCGAGCTGGAGGGCGCCTTAAATCGTATCGTTGCGCAAGCGACCCTGGTTGGCCGCCCAATTACGCTGGAGACCACCCAAGACGTTTTGCGCGACCTGCTGCGCGCCAACGACCGGCGGGTCACCATTGAAGAGATTCAAAAGCGCGTTGCCGAACACTTCAATATCAGACTGGCCGACATGCATTCGGCGCGGCGCGCCCGCGCTGTCGCCCGGCCGCGTCAGGTAGCGATGTATTTGGCGAAGCAATTAACCGCGCGCTCGCTGCCGGAAATCGGCCGCAAGTTCGGTGGGCGTGACCACACGACGGTTATGCACGCGGTGCGCAAAGTCGAAGAATTACGAGCGACAGACAACAGTTTTAACGAAGATGTCGAATTGTTGAAGCGGATGCTCGAAATTTAGTCGCCGAGACATCGCCGGTCGCGACATAACCAATTGAGATTGCTGAGTTATTCTGGGTTCTCCCGATCCCCGATTCGGGGTAAATTCGCTGTCGAATCATACCGATTCTGCTATACTAAAAAGCCGTTTGAATCTGCCGGGTTGTAGCCCATCGGCCACCGCCGCTGCGGCCGGTGAATTCAGTCCGCGATAGCGCCGGCACGGGGGGTGTGCCAAGCGTATATTTACGACGAATTGCGGCCAACGTTGCGGGAGGCAATCCCGTCTCCACCCGCGAGTACACCGGTCATCAAGGCGGTCGGAGCCGGTCGAGCCATCGGCAGCCGAAACAGTTTGAGAGTGATGATGAAGCTGACGATCGAACGATCTACTTTGTTGAAGGCGTTGGCGCATGTGCAAAGCGTCGTTGAGCGCCGCAATACCATTCCGATTTTGGCCAATGTGTTGCTCGATGCCAGCGACGGCACCTTGACCTTGACCGCGACCGATATGGATTTGGCGATCACCGAACGGGTCGCCGCCGATGTCAGCCAAACCGGCGCCAGCACCGCACCGGCGCACACCTTCTACGATATCGTGCGCAAATTGCCCGATGGCGCCCAGGTCGAAGTCGAAACCGACGCGGCGGCGGGAAAATTGCTGCTGCGCGCGGGACGGTCCCGGTTCAGCTTAAGCACTTTGCCAGTCGAAGATTTTCCGGTCCTGAGCGGGGGCGATCTGCCGGTCGCGTTTTCGCTGCCCGCCGAAGAGCTGCGGGCGGTGATCGACCGCACCCGGTTTGCCATTTCGACCGAAGAGACGCGCTATTATTTGAATGGCATCTATCTGCATTCGGTGGAATCGAACGGCGTCAATTTGCTGCGCGCGGTGGCGACCGACGGCCACCGGCTGGCGCGGGTCGAAATTGCCTTGCCGGCGGGTGCGGAGGCGATGCCGGGCGTGATCGCGCCGCGGAAAGCGATCACCGAAGTGCGCAAATTGATCGATGAGACGGCGAACCCGATTGAAATCGCCCTGAGCGATACTCGGGTCCGGCTGGAATTCGACGGCGTCATTCTTACCTCGAAGCTGATCGACGGCACTTTCCCCGACTACGAGCGGGTGATCCCCACCGAAAACGACAAGGTGATGGTGGTCGACAGCGATGTTTTTGCGGCCGCGGTCGATCGCGTGTCGACCATTTCGTCGGAAAAAAGCCGGTCGATAAAACTCGCCGTCCACCCAGGATCGCTTACGCTGTCGGCGACCAGCACCGAGAATGGCAGCGCTACCGAAGAACTCGAGGTCGGCTATACCGACGATGATCTGGAAATCGGGTTCAATTCCAGATACTTGCTCGACATCACCGCGCAGATCGAAGGCGACGAGGCGCAATTCATTCTCGCCGATCCGGCATCACCGACGATCGTGCGCGATACCGGCGACGATAGCGCGCTGTACGTTCTCATGCCGATGCGGGTGTGAGCGGCTCGGCACTCAGACAAGCCAGCGAAGCCCTGCAGGGATCATCTCTGCCGGTCGAACGCGTGTTGCCAGCTGCCAGTGTGACGGCTGCGGTGCGGCGGCTCGATCTCACCGAATTCCGCAATTACGCGTCGTTGCGCCTCGAGGTCGGTCCGGCGCCCGTGGTTTTGACCGGCGAAAACGGTGCTGGCAAGACCAACTTGTTGGAAGCATTGTCTTATTTGGCGCCCGGCAGAGGGCTGCGCCGGGCCGCCTTGAGTGACATCGCGCGGACCAACGGTGGCCGCACCGAGGCGGTCTGGGCGGTAGCTGCGCGCGTCGACACGCGGCAGGGTCAGGTTGCATTAGGTTCGGGCATCGAAAATGGGGCGACCAACGCCCGACAGAGCCGGCGAACGATCCGGATCGACGGTGTGTCGGCGCGCGGGCAAGCGGTGCTGGCGGAACATTTAAGTATCATTTGGCTGACGCCCGAGATGGATCGGCTGTTTCAGGAGGGCGCGTCCGGTCGCCGCCGCTTTATTGACCGCATGGTGTTCGGGTTCGACCCTGAGCACGCCAACCGCCTGGCCGACTACGAACAAGCCTTGCGCGGGCGTCAACGCCTGCTGCGCGACCATGTCGACGATGCGGCATGGTTGTCGGTGTTGGAAGAAACCATGGCAGCATCCGGGGTTGCCGTGGCGGCGGCGCGGCGCGAGGCGGTGGCGAAACTCGACGCTGCCCTGAAATCCGGCGAAGCGGCAGCGGGGCTGCCATTTCCCCGAGCGAGCCTCGCGCTCGCTGGTGAGGTGGAAGCCTGGTTGGCCGAGGGACCGGCGTTGGCAGCGGAAGACCGCTTGCGCGCGGCCTTGGCGGCGGCGCGCGCGCACGACCGGTCGGCCGGGCGTACCGGCCATGGTCCGCACCGAAGCGATCTTGTGGTCCACCATGTGGATAAAGACATGCCAGCGGCGCAATGTTCGACGGGCGAGCAGAAGGCGCTGTTGATCGCTATTGTTCTTGCCCACGCACAGTTGTTGACCTTCGACCGGGGCGCGACGCCGGTGCTGTTGCTCGACGAAGTTGCCGCCCATCTCGACGACGACCGCCGCGCCGCTTTGGCTGCCCGCATCATCGACTTGGGGGCGCAAGCTTGGTTGACCGGAACCGATAACCGTTTGTTTGACGGTTTCCGTGGTGCCGCGCAGTTCTTTCAGGTCGCCGACGCCACCGTCAGCCCGGCCGGCGACGGTACCAATAACTAATTTATCCCGTTGGGAAATTGAGTGAGATGACAGAAACTTCCGAAGACATTGCCGATATCGCGGTCGCTGAAGAAGGCTACGGTGCGGAATCGATCAAGGTGCTGCGCGGTCTCGACGCCGTGCGCAAACGCCCGGGTATGTATATCGGCGATACCGACGACGGTTCCGGCCTGCATCACATGGTCTACGAGGTGGTCGACAACTCGATCGACGAAGCCTTGGCGGGGCATTGCGATAGCATCGAAGTAACGCTCAACCCGGACGGTTCGGTGACGGTCATCGACAATGGCCGCGGCATTCCCACCGACATCCACGAAGAAGAAGGCGTTTCCGCCGCCCAGGTCATCATGACCCAGCTGCATGCGGGCGGAAAATTCGACCAGAATTCCTATAAGGTCTCCGGTGGCCTCCATGGCGTCGGCGTATCGGTGGTCAACGCTCTCTCAAGCAAGCTGGAATTACGCATCTGGCGCGACGGCCAAGAGCATGCGATGACCTTCCATGATGGCGAGCCCGAAGGCGATCTGGCGGTGGCCGGCCCGGCGCCGGAAGTAGCCTTGGCCGATGACACGAGCGCGCTGCGGACCGGCACCGAGATTACTTTTTTGCCTTCGACCGAGACGTTTTCCCGGGTCGAGTTCGATTTGGATACGCTCGAACACCGGTTGCGCGAATTGGCCTTTCTCAATTCCGGCGTCACCTTGAACTTGAACGACAATCGCGGAGTCGAGTCCCATCGCATCGAAATGCACTATGAAGGCGGTCTCAGAGCTTATGTCGACTATCTCGACCGCAATAAAAACGCCCTCAGCGGCGACATCATTCATCTGTTGGGTGAGCGCGACGGCGTCGCCATCGAATTGGCGATGCAGTGGAACGACAGCTACCACGAAACGGTGCTGTGCTTTACCAACAACATCCCGCAGCGCGACGGCGGCACTCACTTGGCCGGCTTTCGCGCCGCGTTGACGCGCACCATCAACACCTATGCCCAGTCGAGCGGCCAAGCCAAACGCGCTAAGATCGCGATCACCGGCGACGATGCCCGCGAAGGGCTAACTTGTGTGTTGTCCGCTAAGGTGCCGGACCCGAAATTTTCCTCGCAAACCAAGGATAAGCTGGTGTCTTCGGAGGTCCGCACGGTGGTCGAATCGATCGTCGGCGACCGGCTCGGCCAGTGGTTCGAAGAGCACCCCAACGAAGCGCGCGCGGTGATCGATAAAATTATCGAGGCGGCGGCGGCGCGCGAAGCGGCCCGCAAGGCGCGGGAACTGACGCGGCGCAAAGGCGCCCTCGATGTGGCGTCACTGCCCGGCAAACTGGCCGATTGCCAGGAGCGCGATCCGGAAAAAGCCGAGCTATTCCTGGTCGAGGGCGACAGCGCCGGCGGATCGGCCAAACAGGGCCGCGACCGCCAGTTTCAGGCGATCTTGCCGCTCAAAGGCAAGATCCTCAACGTCGAGCGGGCGCGCTTCGACAAGATGCTGTCGTCGGTCGAAATCGGCACCCTGATCACGGCGCTGGGCACCGGCATCCGCGACGACTTCGATTTATCGAAACTGCGCTACCATAAAATCATCATCATGACCGACGCCGACGTCGACGGCTCGCACATTCGCACGCTATTGCTCACGTTCTTCTATCGGCAAATGCCGGAACTGATCGAGCACGGCCACCTCTATATCGCCCAGCCGCCGCTGTTCCGCGTTGCCCGGGGCACCTCGGCGGTCTATTTGAAAGATGAGCCGGCCCTGGAGGAGCATTTGATCGACTCCGGCGTCAGCGAGGTGGTGTTGCAGGTGCCCGAGGGCGATCAGCGTGCCGGCGACGATGTGCGCAAAATGCTTGAGACGGCGCAGCAAGTGCGGCGGTTGATGAAACCGCTGACCCAGCATCTGCCCAATGCGACGGTGGTCGAACAGGCGGCCATCGCCGGAGCGCTAGATCCCGAGATTCTGGCCAATCCCGAAAATGCCGCCGGTGCGGCGGAATATATCGCGCGCCGCTTGGATGCGCTGGCGCAGCCGCTGGAACAGGGCTGGCAGGGTGCGGTCGACGAAACCGGCGCCCTGGCGTTTATGCGGACGCTGCGCGGCGTGCCCGAACGCCTGGTGATCGACCAGCGTGTGATCAATTCGGCCGAGGCGCGTGGCCTCAACGCGCTGCGCGAGGAACTGCAGGCCGACTATGTGCGCCATTCGACCTTAGTCACTAAAGACAAGGAATACAAAATCACGGGGCCGATGTCCCTGCTCGACTCGGTATTGGAGATCGGCCGCAAGGGGTTGACGATCTCGCGCTACAAGGGCCTGGGTGAAATGAACCCCGAGCAATTGTGGGAAACCACGCTCGATGTCGAAGCGCGCTCGCTGTTGCAAGTGCGGGTCGCGCAGGCTGACGAGGCGGGATCGATATTCGAAACCCTGATGGGCGACGAAGTGGAGCCGCGGCGCGAGTTTATCCAGGAAAACGCGCTAAAGGTCGCCAATCTCGACGTTTAAGCGCCCAAATTTGACCATTGATGGCCGGTAACCCGACTGCTAATGGCCAAACGCAATAGACGCCAATCCAATAACCCGAAGCCGAAGCGCAGCGGTAAGACGTCGGCGCGCGCCAAAAAATCGCGCTCGCCGGTGCTGTGGCTAATCAAATGGGGCCTGGTCTCCGCGATCTGGGGCCTGGTGATCGGCGGCGTTGTGCTAGCCTGGTTCGCCTGGAGTCTGCCTTCGACCGATGGGCTCGATCCGGCGGCGGCGCAGACCCGCCGGCCCGGCATCGTGCTGCACGATGCAACCGGCGGCGAGCTTGCCACCTACGGCGATCTGTACGGCCGCCGGCTCGGTGCGCAAGAGTTGCCGCCCCATTTGATTCAAGCCGTGGTGGCGATCGAGGACCGGCGCTTTTTCGAACATCCCGGCGTCGATTGGCGCGGCGTGGCGCGGGCCATGGTGGTCAATCTGCGCAAGGGCCGTCTGACGCAAGGCGGCTCAACCCTGACCCAGCAACTGGCGAAAAACCTCTTTCTCACGCCCGAGCGATCGATCGAGCGCAAGATCAAGGAATTGATCCTGGCGTTGTGGCTGGAGCGCCGCTTCGAGAAGGGGGACATTTTGTCGATTTATCTCAATCGGGTCTATCTGGGATCGGGCACCTATGGCGTCGAAGCGGCGGCACAGCGATATTTCGGCGTCTCGGCGCGCGACATCGACGTCTATCAGGCCGCCCTGCTCGCCGGCTTGTTGCGCGCGCCGTCGCGCCTCAATCCCCTGCACGATGCCGCTGCGGCACGCGAGCGCACCCATGTGGTGCTGAACACCATGGCCGAGGCGGGCTTCTTGTCGGAAGCCGAGGCGGACGCTCTCAAGCGCAGCGGTGCGAAGTCGCTCCCTACCTCTTCCGGGCCGGCGACCGGGCCCGGATCGGGCGGCAGCCGCCGCTATTTCGCCGACTGGGTGCTCGACCGAGCGGCCGGCATCGCCGGCCAGAGCGGCCGTGATCTGGCGGTCGAGACGACGCTCGCGCCGCGCCTGCAACGGCTCGCCGCGCAGGTTATCCACAATGCGGAGACCGGCGGCGCCCAAGCGGCGCTGGTGGCGATGACACCGGACGGGGCGGTGTGCGCCATGGTCGGCGGCCGCAGCTATGGCGACAGCCAGTTCAATCGGGCAACCCAGGCGTTGCGCCAGCCCGGTTCGGCGTTCAAGCCAATCGTTTATCTGCCGGCGCTCGAAGCCGGCATGACGCCGGATACGCCGGTCCTCGACGCGCCGATTACGGTCGAAGGTTGGGCGCCGCGGAATTTTTCCGGCGATTTTCGCGGCGAGATTACGTTGCGCGAGGCGGTTGCCCGGTCGATCAACACCACCGCGGTGCGGGTGGCCGAAGACATTGGCCGCGATCAGGTGCTGCAATCGGCGCGCCGGCTCGGGATCACCTCGCAATTGACTGCCCATCCGTCGGTGTCGCTGGGCGCCGGCGAAGTAACCTTGCTCGATCTGACGGCCGCCTATGCGGTGTTCGCCAATGGCGGCAGAGCGGTCACCCCTTACGGCATTGTCGAAGTGCGTAGCGCTAGCGATGTGCTGTTCCGACGCCGCAGCCGGCCGGCCAGCCAGGTGGTGGCGCCGCAACATGTGGCGGCGATGGACCAGTTGCTGCGCGCCGTGGTCGATTGGGGCACCGGTCGCGCGGCGGCGTTCGGCCGTTCAGCGGCTGGTAAATCGGGTACCAGCCAGGAATCCCGCGACGCCTGGTTCATCGGCTACACCGACAAACTGGTCACAGGCGTGTGGGTCGGCAACGACAGCGGCAGCCCGATGGCGCCGGTCAACGGCCGCTCGGTCACCGGTGGCGGTGTGCCGGCGGAGATCTGGCGGGAATTTATGTGCGCCGCCCACCAAGAACCGGGGCGCGGCTGCCGTTAGACGAGCAGGACGTAACCGGAAGAAACCGCCAGGACCGTCAACGCGATATTGCGGAAGGTGCGTTCCGACGCCAACGGGAACAGTTTCGCGCCGACGAAAATTCCCACCACGAAGGGCACTACCAGCATAAGCGTGCGCCAGACGACGATCGGGCCGAACAGGCCGATCAGGGCGTAGGTCACGGCGAGGCCGACCAGGACAATGGTGAAATAGCCGATCATGTTGGCGCGCAGCACCACCGGTCGATCGGCGCTGGCCATCAAATAGAGAATGACCGGTGGCCCGCCGATGCCGGCAGCGCCCGACAACAGGCCGCTGACCGCGCCGACGCCGGCGCTCATCGGTGCCGTTTGCTGTCCCCGGTAGCGCCAGCCCGACCACAATACGGCGACTAGCAGTAAGACAACCGCGGCGATCGCGCGGCGCACCAGATCGTTCGGAAGCGTGATCAGCAGCCACGACCCGAGCGGAATTAGAATCAACGCCGGAATGCCCATCGACCAGACGGTACGCCATTGCGCGTCGGGGATTGCCCGGTGGGTGAGCTGGATCGCTGGTACGAACTCGATCAGCGCGGCCACCGGAACGCCGACCGTGGGCCCCCATAGCAGGCTCAGAATCGGTGCGTTGACCATCGCCGAGCCGAATCCGGAAAATCCCCGAATCAGACCCGCAACCAGTAGCGTTGCCACGGCAACCGCCAGATCGATGCCCCATATCTCCGGCGGGATCGTGTCGAAGATTGCCGACATCTTAGACCAGCTCGATCACCGGCCCGGCGGCGGCCTCGGCATCGCTGGGATCGTGGGTCACCAGCAAGGTGGGGATCTGGTTGTCGCGCGCATGGGCGAACACGAAGGTGCGAAAGCGCGCGCGCAAGTCGACGTCGAGTTTGGAGAACGGCTCGTCGAGCAGCAGCGCGCGGGGCTCCGACAGTAACGTGCGCATCACCGCGACGCGGCCGCGCTGGCCGCCCGACAGGGTGTCGGGATCGCGGTCGTCCATGCCTGCCAAGCCGGCCTCGGCGAGCGCCGCCTCGACCCGGGCGCGGCGCTCGGCGCGGTCGCTGATCGCCGGCGGCAGGCCGAACGACAGGTTTTCGCCGACCGACATGTGGGGAAACAACAGATCGTCCTGAAACAGTATGCCGACATGGCGTTGCTCGGGCGGCAGGCCGTCGAGCGTCTCGCCGTCGAGGCGCGCCTCGCCGGATGCGGCGAATAGGGGAGGCAAGGTGCCGCAGATGAAGGCTAGCAACGATGACTTGCCGCAGCCGCTCGGTCCCATGATGGTGACGACGTCGCCGGCGGGTACCGCAACGTCGAGCTCCTCAAACAGCCGCGCGCCATCGAGCGTCAGGGAGACGCCGCAAAGCTCCAGCAAGCCGGCCGGGCCGGTGATGTTACCGTTCTCAGTCATCGCCGTATGGTGTGCACACAAATCTTGGAAGGCCTAATTTAAACGGTAATATCGGATGGCACATTACCCGTGCATATGCCACCCTGTCATGGCAGCCGTGCAAGTCTATCGGGCGATGGCGCTTTACGTTTCCCCGGCCGCTCGATAAGGGATTGTAAGTCGTCTGTTATACGCCGTCTGGGGAACCGCTAAATCATGACCGATGCCACCGCTGCCAGGCCAGCGATTCGTTGGCTGCCTCTGCTTCTATTGGTCGTGTTGGGCGCGCTGTGGGGCGGCAATCCCGCTTTCTCAAAGGCATTGGCGATCGAAGGGGTGTCGCCGTTTGCGGTGGTGTTTTGGCAGACCTTCGGCGCCGGCGTTCTATTGCTGGCGGTCTGTCTGTTTCGCCGCACGACCCTGCGCTTCGGTTACAAGCATCTGTGGTACTTCGCCTTTATGGGCGTTGTCGGCATTGATGTGTCGTATGTAACTCTGGTTTTCACGGTCGAACGGCTATCGGCGAGTTATGTCTCGGTCCTCGTGCTGTTTTCGCCGATGCTCACCTACGCCATCGCGCTGACGGTGCGGATGGAACCATTCGTGCGCGTCCGCGCCGCCGGCATCATCGTTGGGTTGGTGGGCGCCGGTGTATTGGTCGTTCCGGAAGGCAGTTTGCCGGCGCCCGACCTTCTGCCGATCGCTCTGCTCGCCTTCGTCACGCCGCTGGGATACGCCGCGGCCAACGTGTTCGCCGAATTTGCCCGGCCACCGAACGCCGACAATGTGGCGCTCGCCATGGGCACGATGTTCGCTGCGGCGCTGGGCGCGCTCATCGCCGGGCTGATCGATGACAGTTTCTACCCGGCGTGGCAGAGTTTCGGTCACGTTGAAACCGTGATGACGTTCTTCGCTCTCGCGACCGCGGTTGCGTTTTTGCTGTTCTACGCGATCATCATCATGGCCGGCGCCGTCTATCTCGGCCAGGTCGGCTATCTGGTCACCTTGTTCGGCGTGTTTTGGGGGATCCTGTTTTTTGGCGAGCAGCCGAGCGCTTGGTTGTGGGTCGCCGTTGTTTTGGTTGCCGCTGGCGTCGCGTTGGTAAACTTGGGCAAGCCGAAACCGATCGTCGCTCCGGACGATGCGGCGCGACCGTCGTCGTAATTCACGTGAATCAGGCTTGGCGAGGATGACGACAAATCCGGAGACGACCCCGCGCAGCAACGCATTTCTGCCGGTATTCCTGCTGTTCGCGCTGGGCACTTTGTGGGGTCTCAGTCCGGCGTTCACCAAATTCCTTGCCCTGGAAGGCCTTCACCCGATCAACGTCGTGTTCTGGCAAACGCTGATCGCCGGCACCGGATTGCTGGTCATGTGCAAGGTTCGCGGTGTGAAGATTACGATCGGCGGCCGCCATCTGCTGTACTACGTCATCATGGGAGCTACTGGCATCGCCTTGCCGAATTCGAACATGGTGTTCGTGGTCGGCCATATTCCGGCCGGCCTGATGTCGGTGATCATCGTCACCGCGCCGGTGATTACCTATGTGGTCGCCGTGGCGATTCGGCTGGAAATTCTCGATATTCGGCGGGCTGCCGGCGTCGCCCTGGGGTTCGTCGGCGCCGCCGTTTTGGTGTTGCCGCAGGGCAGCCTGCCGTCGCCCGAGATGCTGCCTTTTGCACTCATGGCATTCATTACGCCGACCGCCTGGGCGCTGACCAACGTCTACGCCGACGCCGCCCGGCCGCATGGCACCGATAGCATGGTGTTGGCCATGGGCACCATGTACGCCGCCGCCTTCACCGCCTTGGCCGCAGCGTTGATAACCGGCTCGTTCCGGCCGATCTGGCAGGGCTTCGACATTGGCAATCAGGCGCTTGTCTTCTACGGCCTGATTACTATCGTCACTTTCTTCCTGTTTTTCACCCTGGTGTCGATCGAAGGCGCCGTCTACCTGGCCCAGGTGGGCTATATCACGACGATAATGGGCCTGGGCTGGGGCGCGCTATTCTTTGGCGAAGAGCCGAGCGCGTGGGTATGGTTGGCGGTGGTTTTGGTGTTTTCAGGGGTTGCCCTGGTCAATCTTGGCAAGCGGCGGCGACCGAATGATAAAAACGGTACATCGGACGACACGAAGCCCTAGCACGCCATCCTGCGGCGCGGAGACGACATGTACCACGGCCCGATCATCGACACCCATCACCATCTGTGGGAGGTCAAGAACTACCCCTGGCTGCTGGCGCCGATGACGCCGAGAATATTTGGCGATTCCTACGAGCCGCTGCGCCACGACTATCTGATCGACGATTTGCGGGCCGATTTCGGCGGCCACAACGTTGTCAAATCGGTTCATGTGCAGGCGCACTACAATCCTGAAAATCCGCTCGGCGAGACCGCATGGTTGCAGGCGGTGGCGGATCGGCACGGCTTTCCTCATGCCATCGCCGGTCATGCCGATCTGGCCAGCCCCGATGTTGAGGCGATGCTCGAGGCCCATTGTCAGTACGCCAACTTCCGCGGCATCCGCGACGTCGTCTACTGGCTGGACGGCGACCCGGTCTGCCAGGCCGTCGACCGGCCAGATTTTTGCCTGAGCGACGGTTTCCGCCGCGGCGTCGCCTT
>JBFKGW010000005.1:0-19215 GCA_041633145.1 Alphaproteobacteria bacterium | reverse complement strand
GTGGCGCAGGCGTTCTCGACATGGGTCGCCGGCTTGAAGCGTAGATCGTCAGCAGCCTGCAGAACCAGCGAGGCGGGAAACTCCTGGCTGACAAATCCGCCGCCGAAGGTTCCCAGATAGATCGCATCGACATCGCGCGGCTCGACGCCGGAGTCCTGAAGCGCACCGGCGGCGACTTGGACAATCATGTCCTCGATGTCTTCGCCCTCGCGCTTGCCAAATTTGAGGTGGTCCCACCCGACGATACACGCAGTCATTTGGTGTCTCCTTTTGACCGGACCGCGCCTTCGTATCGTGGCCCAATTAAGATGTCCGACGGTCGCGCCCGCCGATTTTATTACTTGGCGACGATCGCTCACGCGATCGCTCTTCCAATCCTTTACTTAGGCAGCGCGGCGCGCGTCGTCCAGCACATCGAGCACATCGCCGACACCGGAATTCCCAACGATATGATAATTATGCCATAGCGCGTAAAACAGCAGCAACCAAACGGCAAAACCCTGCCGTTTTCCACGGCGCAGGTAGAGATTTTCGACTTTTTTGGGTTCGCAAATTTCCGCGACCCCGGGCTGGCGGGCGACCAACGGCCCGATTTCGGCACCGCGCGCGAAAATCCACTCAGCCACCGGCACCGAAAACCCGCGCTTGCGCTCAAACGCGTCGGAAATCGGTAGGCGGTCGTCGAGCCAGCGCCGCAACAGCCATTTGCCCAGCCCGTCCCGCACCTTCAATTGATCCGACAGGCGGAACGCGACACCGGCAACCCGGGGATCGAGGTAAGGCGTGCGGCCTTCGACGCCATGGGCCATCAGACACCGGTCGACCTTGGTTAGCAGATCATTGGGCAGCCAGTCCGCGCAGTCGGCCGCTTGGGCGATCTGCAACCGGGTCAGCGAACCCGTGTTGAGCATTTCCTCCGCCGCCGAGAGCCCGTCGCGCCAGCCCGCGGGAATTTCGCGCAAAACATCCAGGCCATCGAGGATGCCGCGCGCGCGCATGCTGCGGCCGCCTTGCCACCACGGCCGCACTGCGCTGCGGTAACGCCCGTACCCGGCGAATAGCTCGTCGCCGCCTTCGCCGGTCAGAACCACTTTTAGGCCGCTGTTATGCACCGCTTCGCCGAGTAGATAGGTCGGCAAAATGGCGTAGTCGGCGGTGGGATCGTCGACGGTTGCGGCAATTTCCGGCAAGCGCTGCCACAGATCGTTTTGCGAAATACCGACATCGACGGTTTCCGCGCCCACCGCGTCGGCAAGGCGCTTTGCATGTTCGCGCTCGTCGTGGACCGAGGGGTCATCGAAACCGGCCGTGAAGGTGAGCACCGGCTGGTCGTTCAATTCCGCCATCAACGCCAACAGGGCCGAACTGTCGATACCACCAGAAAGGAACATGCCATACGGCACATCCGCGCGCTGATGAATTTCGACGCTGTCGTGCAAGGCCTCGTTCAACAGCTCGAGCGCGCTATCAGCGGTCCAGTCGGCCGGTTCGTTCAACGGCAATGCCGGCTTTCGCCGACGCGCGACAATTCGCCCATCGCGCACGACAACGGTTTCGCCCGGCAGTACCCGCTGGATATTCTTGAAGATGGTATCCGCGCCGGTCGTATACTGCAGTTGTAATAATTCGGCGCGCGCGGTGGGGTTAATCTCGCGATCGACCAAACCCGCCCCCAACAGAGCCTGCGGTTCCGAGGCAAAGCAAAATCCGGCTTCGGTTTCCGAGTAGTAAAGTGGTTTTATGCCGAAGGGATCGCGCGCCAGCACCAGCTGTCCCTCGACGGGATCGTAGAGCGCGATGGCGTACATCCCGCGCAGATGGTCGACGAAATCGAGCCCATGGCGGCGATACAAATGCAACGGCGCCTCGCAGTCGGACGCCGTCGAAAAGCTGGCGTCGCCGATGTCGGCACGCAGTTCGATGTAGTTATAGATCTCGCCGTTCGCGACCAACGCCGCACCGCCGGCCTCGTAGAGCGGTTGGTCGCCGGTTTTCAGATCGATAATCGCCAGACGCGTTTGCGCCATCGCGAAATTACGGGCGCTGTAGCGGCCTTCGTCGTCTGGACCGCGGTGGCGCACGGCCCCAACGAGAGCGGTCACGGCCAATTCATCGGGCGCGCGTCCATCGCGCGTCATCAGTCCGACTATGCCGCACATCGTTTGCGCACCTTCTCGAAAAACTCCAAATACTGCGCCGTAACGGCGCCTTCCGTGAATTCCTGTTGGTACGCGCTACGCCCGGCGGCGGCAAGCTGTAATGCTTTTTCCGGGTTCGCCAAAAGATCGCGGATCGCGCTGGCTAGTGCGGCCGGTTGATCGACCGGCACCAATACCCCGCGTTCATCATTGCCGAGCAGATCCGCCGGTCCGGTCGCGGCGGCGGCGATGACCGGTTTCTCCGCCGCCCAAGCTTCCAAGATCACATTGCCCAAGGGTTCGTGGCGCGAGGGGCAGATAAACAGATCGGCCGCGCCCATCAGCGCGTCCGAATCGTCGCGCCATCCCAGAAAGCGGACCCGGTCAGCGACGCCGAGGTCGCGCGCCAAATTTTGCAATGCCGCACGTTCAGGCCCCTCGCCGGCAATCCATAACCAAGCGTCCGGCACCTCGGCCAGCGCCCGCAATAGGACGTCGAACGCCTTGTTTTGGTGCAGTCGCCCCATCGCGAGCAGCAGCGGGGCGTCCAACGGCGTATCCAACCCCACTCTAGCCAACGGCGGACTGGTCGGCGGGTGGACAAAATTTGGCAGCCGCACCACCCGGTTTGGGTCGAACCCCTCGCTGATAACGTAATCGACGATATCGGCGGTATTGCCGATCAAGTAGTCGCAATGCTGGTAGTATTTGAGGTTGTAATAGCCGCCGAGGCGGCCGACCAGCGTGTAGCGGTCCGGTGCCGCCGGGGTCGCCCACGATGCCCGGCTCATCCAACTCAAGATGACATCTGGACGGAAGCGCGCGATCTCGCCTTTCAAGGCGCGCCGGGTGCGAAAATCCATGCGACCGCCGAACGGCAGTTCGACCGGCGACACACCGCCCTCGCGCAAGGCGCGCGCGCGCGCCGGGTCGCGCCGGATCACCACTTTCTGCGAGATGTCGGTCGATTGCAGCGCAATCGCCAGGCGGACGAAGAACGCTTCGGCACCGCCCACCTCCGCGCCCGCCATTGTCTGCATGAGCCGCAACGCTTAGTCGTCCTCATACCGCGCTTTGAGGTAGCTGAGCATCGGGTACAAACCAGCCATCAAAGCAATTAGAAAGCCGTACGCGCCTTCCCGGTAACCGCGGCGCGTTATGTAACACTTGCCAAACCGCGAAAAGATTCGCAGCAGATTGCGCGAGAACGTGCCGATGTCGCCCTGCGCACGCAAATCGATCGCCCGCACAGAGGTATAACGGTCGAGGCGCCGGAGCATGTCCGAAATGTCGCGGTCGACATAGTGTTCCATTGACGCCTGCAACGTCCCCGCCTGTCCCTTGAGCTCGACGCTGGGATGGATCCGCTGGTCGCCCCACTGTTTGGCCGGCCCCGCCGGACCTTTTGCGAACAGCCGCACGGTCGCACTGACGCCCCACGCCGCGCCCCAGCCATATTTGACCAGCCGGTCGCCGATGTAGTTATCGAACGGGATCAGAAAATGACCGTACGGGGCGGTCGCTATGGTCGCCCGTATTTCGTCGGCGAGTTGGGGGGTGACGCGTTCGTCGGCATCGACCTCGAGGATCCAATCGCCGCTGCACGCCTCGATGCCGGTGTTGCGGCGTGGGCCTTCGAGTTCCCAAGCGCCTTCGATCAGTTGGGCACCATAGCGCTGGGCGATGGCTTTAGATCCGTCGCTACAGCGGTCGAGCACGACCACCAATTCGTCGGCGAAACCCACCGAATCCAGGCAATCGGCCAGTTGGTCCTCTTCGTTATGGACCACGACCAGCGCCGACAGGCGCGGCGATGTGGCGGTGTTGGCAGTCACTGAGCAGCAATCTGGTCGCGTTGCCGCCACAGGCCAACTGTCGCCGCGACGACCGAATCGACCGATAAGGAATCCATCAATGTGTCGGTAGTTCGGTGGTCGTAACCGGGTCCGCCGACCAATTCTTCGTAGGCCTTCTCGGTCCGCACCACAGCGGTCAAATCACCCCACGGGCGGTAGTTTTCCGGCCGACTGGGACCGAACAGGCCAACGGTTGGGATTTCGGCGGCGGCAGCCATGTGCATCAATCCAGAGTCGTTACCGACATACAGCGCGCACCGTTTAAGGCACGCCGCGACAGTAGGCAAATCCTCGGTTCCGACCAGATCGATCCGCTTGTCGGCCGGCACGGCGTCGAGCACCGCAGCGGCGACAGCCGCCTCCCCTGGCCCACCGAAGATAGCAACCCGGGCATTGGGCAGAATGGCTTCTGTGCCCCCATCGCCGCTGGTCAGCCGATCGATCAGTTCGACAAACCGCGCGGACCGCCAGATTTTGCCGCGCCAGTTCGCCGTCGGCGCAATCGCCAGCACCGGGCCATCATCGGGAATTAATTGTTCGGCACGCCGGCGATGTTGCTCGAGCGTCCATAAACAAGGTGCCGGCGGATGCTCGGCGAGGCCGAGCACCCGGGCGAGCGAGACCACCCTGTGCTCGTCGGCGTCGGCGGCAGGTCGGAAAATGCACCGGCGGCGCGCCCATATCGTCCATGGTATGATCGAGTGCCGCAGGTCGACCACGAGATCCCAACGGGCACCGACAACCGCGCGCCAAACCTCGAACCAATGGCCAGACATTGGCTTTTTGATGATCGGTATGACCCGGGCGAGATTGGGCACGCCGGCATATAGCGGTGCGGCTACCGCGCCGCAGGCGATGGTGATCGTCGCCTGCGGATAGGTTTCGCCCAAGTGCCGCACGAGGCCCGACGAGAGCACCGCGTCGCCGATCCGGGTGGGTCCGATGAACAGGATTTTCATTGCGGAAATGCTTATACGCGTCCGACTCCGCGCATGCCACCGTGTGTCGCTCAGCGCTTGCTTTTCCTGGCAACGACGCCATTTCCGGTGCGGATGCATGAATCGGTATAAGATATCGCGATGGCGGCTGTTAGATATGTGAACCTGGAACGCGGGCTGGTATCGGTCAGCGGCACCGACCGGCGGACGTTTCTCCAAGGCTTGATTTCCCAGGACGTCGACCGCGTTTCGGCGAGCCGCGCTGCCTATGGCGCCTTTCTCACGCCGCAAGGCAAATATCTCCACGACTTTTGTCTCGCCGAGATCGGTGACCGGCTGATCCTCGACGGCGAACCGAGCCGTGCCGACGAGCTCATTCAACGCATGAATCGCTTTAAGCTGCGCGCCCAAGTCGAGCTCACTGCCGCCGACGATCTCGCTGTGCTCGCGGTGTTTGGCCCGGACGCGCCGGCAGTTCTGGATCTGCCGGAAGAACCTGGCGCGGCGCATCCGATGGCCGGTGGCATCGCCTTCGTCGACCCGCGCTCGGCCGAGCTTGGCTGCCGCCTGATGCTGCCAACTGTCGATTTGAACGGCGTGATCGCCGACTTGGCGGTCGAGCAAGGCACCTTCCAAGCCTACGACACGCTACGCATTAGTCTCGGCATTCCCGACGGCCAGCGCGATATGGAGGTCGAGAAATCGATCCTGCTCGAGTGCAATTTCGAGGCCTTGAACGGGATCGACTGGGACAAGGGGTGTTACATCGGCCAGGAGGTCACGGCGCGGACCAAGTATCGCGGACTGGCGAAACGACAGCTCTTACCGGTCAAAGTTGAGGGCGCGGCGCCCGCGCCGGGAACGGCGATATTAGCCGGCGG
Source organism: Alphaproteobacteria bacterium (assembly GCA_041633145.1). Taxonomy (GTDB): domain Bacteria; phylum Pseudomonadota; class Alphaproteobacteria; order UBA6615; family UBA6615; genus JBFKGW01. The sequence continues at coordinate 13,402 of JBFKGW010000005.1, read as the reverse complement.
CAAACAGATCGGCGAAATCCGCTCGATTCACGACGGATTGGCCATCGCATCGCTGCGGTTGGACGCGCTCGACGATGCCGATACAGCGCCCTCGATGACCGCTGACGCAGCGGTAATCTCGTTGATTTCGCCGCAATAACCGCGGTTTAGCGCGGTCTCCGTTGTAACCCTCGATCACGGTTACCAATTTGCTAAGGCTTTGATTTATGTGAAAACTAGATATGCAAAAATTGCATATATTGTTAATTGAAAAGTAGCTCTTGCTGACCAATATATTGCACTGCAAACAGATACAAACCAGCGAGAGAGTACGATGAAAAACGAATTCGATATCCTTGACGAGGCCGAGATTATTCGGCGGGCCGAGCAGGAACGCAGCAAAGCCATTGGCGAGTTCTTCACCCGGCTGTTTAGCCGCCACGAGAGCGCCAACGTGCCGCTCAACCCCATTCCCGCCGAGTAACTGCAAACTATCCAGCCTAAATTAGGCATACAAAAAAGGCCGTGCCCGGCACATCCGGGCACGGCCTTTTTTGTCATCCAATTTTCCGTTCGACCCTTCCGGCGATGCAGCGCGCCTATTCCTTGGGCGCCGTCGCCGCCTGCGCGGCAGCCAAGCGCGCAATCGGCACCCGATACGGCGAGCACGACACATAGTCGAGGCCGGCGCGGTCGCAGAACCGCACCGACGCCGGATCGCCGCCATGCTCACCACAGATGCCCAGCTTGACGTCGGGTCGGGTTACCCGTCCCCGCTCGACCGCGATACTGACCAGCTCGCCAACACCATCGATGTCGATGCTGACGAAGGGGTCGACGTCGAAAATTCCGTAATGCTGATAATCGGGCAGGAAGCTCGCCGCGTCGTCGCGGCTGATCCCGAACGTGGTCTGGGTCAAATCGTTGGTGCCAAAGCTGAAGAATTCCGCGGTTTCTGCCAGTTCACTGGCGCGCAGGGCCGCCCGCGGCAACTCGATCATAGTGCCGACCGAATAGGTCACCCGTTGGCCCGCCGCGTCGAATACCGATTCGGCGACCGCATCGATCTTCTCTTTTAATATGTCCAACTCGCGCTTGGTCGCCGCCAGGGGAATCATGATTTCCGGGAACACCGCGCCGTCGGGCTCGGCAGCGACGGTCAGCGCTGCTTCGAAGATGGCGCGTGCCTGCATTTCGTAGATTTCCGGGAAGCTGATGCCGAGCCGGCAACCGCGATGGCCGAGCATCGGGTTCGATTCGTGCAAACGTGCCGCCGTCTCTTGCATGTCTTTGGGATCCTTGCCCGCCGCTTTCGCGACTTCGGCGATCTCGGCATCGCTATGCGGCAAAAACTCGTGCAGCGGCGGATCGAGCAATCGGATCGTGACCGGTAGCCCCGTCATAATGCGGAACAGTTCGACGAAGTCGGCGCGTTGGAACGGCAACAACTCCTCCAGCGCGGCGCGCCGGCCAGACTCGGTTTCGGCCATGATCATGCGGCGCACGGCGACAATGCGCTCGGGATCGAAAAACATATGCTCGGTCCGGCACAGGCCGATGCCTTCGGCACCGAACTCGCGCGCCATGCGTGCGTCAGCCGGCGTTTCGGCGTTGGTGCGCACCTTCAGCCGCCGATGTTGATCGGCCCAAGACATCAGCAGGGCGAAATCGCCCGACACTTCGGGCTCGATGGTCGGCACTTGGCCGTCGATCACCTCGCCGGCCGCGCCATCGATCGTGATCAGATCGCCGGCGACAAAATTGCGGCCGCCGATCGTCATGGTGCCCGCCGCATAGTCGACGGTAATATCGCCAGCGCCGGCGACGCACGGCCGGCCCATGCCGCGGGCGACGACCGCGGCGTGGCTAGTCATGCCGCCGCGCGTGGTCAGAATGCCGCGCGCCGCGTGCATGCCGTGGATGTCTTCCGGGCTGGTCTCGATGCGCACCAGAATGACGTCCTCGCCTTTTTGCGCCAGATCCTCGGCAGTGTCGGCGCTAAAGACGATTTTACCCGCCGCCGCCCCCGGCGAAGCTGGCAGCGCCCGCGTCAACACGGTGCGCGCCGCATCCGGGTCCAAACGAGGATGCAGCAATTGGTCGAGTTGCGCTGGATCGACCCGGTTGATCGCTTCCGCTTCGCTGAGCAAGCCGTCGCGCGCCATCTCCACGGCGATGCGCACCGCCGCCGCCGCGGTGCGCTTGCCCGAGCGCGTTTGCAGCATGTAGAGCTTGCCCTGCTGCACGGTGAATTCGATGTCCTGCATGTCCTTGTAATGGACCTCGAGCTTCTGGCGGACCTCGTCCAACTGTCCGAACACCTCCGGCATGACCTCTTCCATCGCCGGCAGTTTCGAACCGTTGCGCTCTTTGCCGGCCAACGTCAAAAGCTGCGGCGTGCGGATACCGGCGACCACATCCTCGCCCTGGGCGTTCACCAGATATTCGCCGTAGAACATGTTCTCGCCGGTCGACGGATCGCGCGTAAAGGCGACACCGGTCGCGCAATCCTCGCCCATATTGCCGAACACCATGGCCTGGATATTGACCGCCGTGCCCCACTCGGCGGGAATGGTATGGAGCCGCCGGTAGGTGATGGCGCGCTGGTTCATCCACGATCCGAAGACCGCGCCGATGGCGCCCCACAGCTGTTCCTTGGGATCCTGGGGGAAGACGGCGTCGAGCTCGCGCTCGACGATTTTCTTGTAGTCGGCGACCACAGTGCGCCAGTCATCGGCCGACAGGTCGGTGTCGAGGAGGGCGTCGCGGTCGAGCTTGATCTGCTCGAGCGCTTCTTCGAACAAGTAATGGTCGACGCCGAGAACGACGTCGCCGTACATCTGAATAAACCGGCGGTAACTATCGTAGGCGAACCTCGCGTCGCCCGAGCGCGCCGCCAGCCCTTCGGCGGTCACATCGTTGAGGCCGAGATTGAGGACGGTATCCATCATGCCCGGCATCGACGCCCGCGCGCCCGAGCGCACCGACACCAGCAGCGGATTGTCGGGGTCGCCGAACTTGGCGCCGACGCGTGCTTCGATCTCGGCGAGCGCCTGATCAACCGCGGGGCTTAGATCGTCAGGATAGGTTTTTTCGTGGGCGTAGTAATAGGTGCAGAGTTCGGTGGTGATGGTAAAGCCCGGCGGCACCGGCAGCCCGAGATTGCTCATCTCGGCCAGGTTGGCGCCTTTGCCGCCCAGCAAATTGCGCATGTCAGCGCTGCCGTCAGCGCGACCATCGCCGAAACTGTACACCCACTTGGTCATGGGCTTCCCCGTTTTAGTAGCTTTAGCCTTCGATTTTCGAGAAGTCAGCGACATTATCCATTACCTGCTGAATGTGAGCGAGCAAGCGCAACCGGTTGCGCCTGAGATCGGCGTCGTCGACGTTGACTGTGACGTCGTCGAAAAACTTGTCGACGGGTTGGCGCAGTTCCGCCAGCAAGGCCATCGCGTCGGCATACTGCTCCGCCGCCAGCGACGCGCCGGCTTTTTGCTCGACCTCGCCCAAAGTGGTCCATAGAGCCGCTTCCACGCCATTGGCTTCGGCTTGTGCGAGGCTCGCGTCGTAGGCTTCGCCGGCGTATACCGCGTCGTCCTTCTTCTGCTCGACCCGCACAATATTCGCCGCCCGACGATACGCGATGAGCAGATTAGCGCCGTCCTCCGAGTCCAGGAACGAGCCCAAGGCGCGAACCCGATCGAGCAAGCGTACCAGATCGTCTTCGCCGGACAGCGCAAAGACCGCCGCGATATGATCGTGTGCAACACCTTCATCGCGCAGATGGACCTTCAGGCGGTCTGCGATGAACGACATCAGGTCGTCGTAGATTTCGCCGTCGTCGACGTTGAGCAGCTCACCAGCCGCGGCGAACGTCTCGCGCAGGGGCAGCCGAAGTCCGTTTTCCAAAACGATACGGATCACGCCGAGCGCCGCGCGGCGCAAGGCATAGGGGTCCTTCGAACCGGTCGGTTTTTCGTCGATCGCCCAGAAGCCGACCAGGGTGTCGATCTTGTCGGCCAGCGCGACGGCAATGCTGGTCGGCGATGACGGGCATATATCGGCGGGGCCGGCCGGCGAATAATGCTCGGCGATCGCCGCCGCCACGTCCTCCGCCTCGCCTTCGGCAAGCGCGTAATAACGCCCCATGGTTCCCTGCAACTCGGGAAACTCGCCGACCATGCCGGTCACCAAGTCGGCCTTGGCCAGGGTCGCGGCGCTACGCACCCGGTCGCGGTCGGCGTCGGGGATGTTCGCGGTCAAATCGGCGGCGAGCGCCTGAATGCGGGACACCTTGGCACCGAGCGAGCCCAGCTTGGCGTGAAACACGATCTGCTCCAGCTCCGGCACCCGGTCTTCCAGCCGCACCTTGCGGTCCTGGTCCCAGAAATGCTGCGCGTCGGCCAGGCGCGCCCGCAGCACCCGCTGATTGCCGGCGATGATCTCGGCGCCGCCATCGTCGGCGACCATGTTGGCGACGAAGGCGAACTTGGGCGCCAACGTGCCGTCGGGCTGTTCCAGGGCGAAGTACTTCTGGTGGTTGCGCATCGACGCGGTGAGAACTTCCGCCGGCAAGTCCATGAAATCGGGATCGATATCGCCGGTTAAGACGACTGGCCATTCGATCAGGCCGGTAACTTCGGTGAGCAGGGCCGGATCGTCGCGCACCGCCACCCCTATCGTACCGGCGGCCTCGTCGAGGTCCTCGGCGATGCGCGCCCGGCGGCGGTCCTGGTCGACAGCGACAAAGCCCTGTTCCAGCTTTTCGATGTAGTCGGCGTAGTTCCCCACCGCTATCGCACCGGCCGCCATGAACCGGTGGCCGACGGTTTGGCCGGAGAACGCCAATTCGCCATCGCCCAAATCGAGCGTGCCGGCGAGCGGCGCGCCGTCGAATATCGCCAGGATATTGTGGAGCGGCCGTACCCAACGGAAACTGGTCGCCGCCCAACGCATCGATTTCGGCCAGGATAAAGCGGCCACCGCATCGCGAACGACGTCGGAGAGAATATCGCCGACCGGCTGGCCCTTCCGTTCGATGACCGCCACATAGTACGCGCCCTTTTTGTCTTCGCGCACCTCGCAGTCCTCGAGCGACACGCCAGCGGCGCCGAGGAAGCCCTGAATGGCTTTTTCCGGCGCGTCGGTTCGCGGTCCTTTGCGCTCGATCGTCCGGTCGGCTTGCACGGTCAGCAGGCCGTCGACGACCAGGGTGAGCCGGCGCGCGCCCCAGTGGGACTTGGCGTTGGCGTAGTCGATACCCGCCTCGTCCAGTCCGACAACAACATGACGGCGCAGTTGCTCGGCGGCGGGACCTTGCATCCCGGCCGGGATCTCCTCCGACAGCATTTCCAGGAGCAGCTCCGCCATCGCTCAGGCAGCCTCGCCGCGGCTTTCGAGCCAGGCTTCACAGCACCCTTTCGCCAGGTCACGAACGCGCAGGATGTAGGACTGGCGCTCGGTCACCGAAATGACCCCACGGGCGTCGAGCAGATTGAACAGGTGGCTCGCCTTGATGCACTGGTCGTAGGCGGGCAGCGGCAGCTTGTTATTCAACAGGGATACGCATTCGACCTCGGCGTCGGCGAAATGGTGGAACAGGGTCTCAGTGTTGGCGTGCTCGAAGTTGTACGCGCTGAATTCCCGCTCGGCCTGAAGGAACACATCGCCGTACTTGACGCCAGCGTTGTTGAAGGCGAGATCGTAGACGTTCTCGACGCCCTGGACATACATCGCCAAGCGCTCGAGGCCGTAGGTCAGCTCGACCGCCACCGGATCGCAATCGAACCCGCCGACCTGCTGGAAATAGGTGAACTGGCTGACTTCCATGCCATCGCACCAGACCTCCCAGCCGAGGCCCCAGGCGCCCAGGGTAGGACTTTCCCAGTCGTCTTCGACGAAGCGGATATCGTGGCGCGCCGAATCGATTCCCAAGGCCTGCAGGCTCTCCAAATAGAGGCCCTGGCTGTCCGCCGGTGACGGCTTCAAGATGACCTGGAACTGGTAATAGTGCTGCAGGCGGTTGGGATTGTTGCCGTAGCGTCCGTCGGTGGGCCGGCGCGACGGCTGCACGTAGGCGACGCGCCACGGTGCGCGGCCGAGCGCCCGCAGGGTTGTCGCCGGGTGAAAGGTGCCGGCGCCGACCTCCATATCGTAGGGTTGCAGGATCAGGCAGTCCTTCGCTGCCCAGAAAGACTGCAGCGTCAGGATCAAGTCCTGAAAGCTGGATACACCTTCCGGCGCATCCGGCGCTCGAGTTGGTTGAGTGGCCATGAAATTGTGACTTTTACTGCCCGCTTGGCGCGGCGCAACATAAGTGGCGGCCCTGGGACGGTCAAGCAGCCCGGCATCATTCGATATTGCCCGACCCGCAATAGCCGAAAGACGGGCTGTCTTCGCAACTAGTTGAAATATTTAATCTTTATCGGATTTGTTCACTGTGCCCTTGGGCACATAGCTGTCGGTATCCGGGTCATAGACGGTGTCGATGCGACTCGCCGAGCCAGAGTCGTCCTTCGGCGTGCGCTGCGGTGCATTCAAGCGCGTCATGAGCTTAAATCCGAAAATGACCACAGCCAGAATAACGGCGAGTACGGCCAGCTTGCCGATTGAAAATCCGAACATGGTCCCCAATAGAAGCCGACCGGGCGGTCGCGTCAAGCGCCGCCGGCAACGCTGCCATTAAAGTCCGAACCGGCTCCACATTAGGCGGTCCTCGACGGCGCTGATCAGGGCGTCGAACCAGGCGTCGCCGCCGGCAAAGCGCGCCGGCGCCAACCCGTCGCCGACGCCGAAGCGTTCCCGCAGCCAGTTGCGCTTCGGCGCGAGCACGACCAACCGCACTTTGTCGCCGAAGCGCTCGCGCATGACCGAGCGGACATCGCCGATGCCATCGACCAGTCCGAGCTCTTGCGCCTGCCCCCCGGTCCAGAATTCGCCCGAGAAAAGTTTTTCTTCCGGCGCCGTAATCTTGCCCGCCCGCCGGGCGCGGACCAGCTCCTTGAAACTGTCGTGGATCGCCTGCTGCGCCGTCTTGAGCCGTTCGACATCTTCCGGATCTTCCGGTTTGAAGGGATCCAACGCGCCCTTGTGGTCGCCGGCCATGTAGACGCGGCGTTCGATGCCATAGCGCTGAATAAACTCCTGAAAGCCAAAGCCGGCGGAAATGACCCCGATCGAGCCGAGGATTGACGACGCGTCGGCGTAGATCTCGTCGGCCGCGCAGGCCAGCCAATAGCCGCCCGACGCGGCGACATCTTCGGCAAAGGCAAGGACCGGCACCTCGTTTTCGTCGGCCAGCGCACGCACCCGTTTGGCGATGAGCGAGGATTGCACCGGCGAACCGCCGGGTGAGTTAATCAGCAAGACGACGGCAGCGACATCGCGCAGCTTGAACGCGCGCTCGAGCGGCGCGGCAAGGGTTCGCATATTCAGCTGCGAGGATCTGAAGCTCGGCCGCCCGCTGGCAATGACCCCTTCCATCCGCACAACGCCGACGACCGGCCCGGACTTGCGGAAGCGTTTCGGCAGGAGCCACTGGAAAGGTCTGAAAATGCCCATTGCTTGCCTATTCGAAGACTGATGCTGGATTCATATGACCAGCGGGTCACCATTTTCAAGCACCGCACGGGCCGCTTCGGTATAGGTGCCCGAGGGTTCATGCAAGATCAACCCGGGCGCCATGCGTAGCGGCGCCGCCACGCCAGTCCGCGCGGTCACCAATACGCGTTTGGCCGGGCGCCCCGCTTTCGGCCATAACGGAAACACAACGATCTCGCCAGCATAGCACCGAACTTCGGACAGCAGTTCGTCCAGCCGGTCGGCGCGGTGGATCAAGGTGAGGCGCCCTTTCGGTTTCAGCGCGGCAACCATCGCCTCGATCCATATCGGCAAGCTTGTCGCTTGCTCGATAGTGGCGGTGTCGCGTCGCGCGTTGCCCACTTGCCGGCCATCGGCGCGGGTTTGTTCCAAATAGGGCGGATTTGACAAAACATGGTCGAAGGATTGTCCGGCGATCTCTGCCGGCGGCTCGGCAGCATCGCCCTGCACGAAGGCGATCCGATCACCAACGTCGTTCGCTTGTGCGTTTTGCTGTGCAAGCGCGAGCATATCCTGATCGATCTCCAGGCCGACGATTCGGCAATCGCGAACTCGGTGGTGCAAACACAACGCGGAGGCGCCGGTGCCGCTGCCGAGATCGAGCACTGCGTCGCCGGCAACCGCCGGCACGGCGGCGGCCAAAAGTATGGGATCGATGGCGACGCGGTAGCCAACCGCAGGCTGGTGTAAGCGAACCTGGCCGTCGAGCAGCCAGTCCTCCGTGGTCGCCGAAACGGTGGCCGCGCTCTGGGTCACGGTTTCTCGGGCGGCGGCAGTTCACCCGCCTCGCGCAATATGGTTACCGCGTGATCGTAATCTTCGTCGAGCACCATCAAGCGCCGCATGATCGCGCCGGCGCTGCCTTCGAGAATGGCGGTGTGGCTGTCGAGGATAATGCCGTCGATGCGCTGGTCGGCCAACAGGGCGCACAGCCAGGAAAGCCGCACCGGATCGTTACTGCGCAGAACTTCTTGCACGTTTTTGTTTCCCAATTCGCGGTGCCGCACCGCCATGTGCGGCAAACCGCCTCTTGACCCCAAGCTAGACCAACTTATGCTCGCCTTACAGTTCTTGTACGTCAATGCTGCGGGCCTGCGGGACGCATCATTCTGGCGTGAACGTCCGCGCAGGAGTATTGCCATTGGCTGTCGTCGCACAATTGACGGGCGTCAGAGAAGCCGGGGAGCCGACACCGCTCGACGCGTTGCGCAACCTATGCGCCGCCGATCTCGCGCGGGTCAACCAGCTGATCCTCGACCATATGCAATCGGAAGTCCCGCTGATCCCCCAGCTTGCCGGGCATTTGATCGCAGCCGGTGGCAAACGGCTGCGGCCGCTGCTCACCCTGGCCAGCGCGCGTCTGTGTAACTACCGCGGTGACGACCATATCGGGCTAGCCGCGGCGGTTGAGTTCATTCATACGGCCACGCTGCTGCACGACGACGTGGTCGACGATTCCGATCTGCGCCGGGGCCGCGACACCGCCAATGCGGTGTGGGGCAACCAGGCCAGCGTGCTGGTCGGCGACTTCCTGTTCAGCCGCGCCTTCAAGCTGATGGTAAAGAGCAATTCGTTGCGGGTGCTCGACATCTTGGCGAATGCCAGTGCGGTGATCGCCGAAGGCGAAGTCGCCCAATTGACCACGGCCAACGACACGGCGACCGACGAGGACGGCTACCTCGACGTTATTCGCGCAAAAACCGCGGCGCTGTTCGCCGCCGCGTGCCGGATCGGCGCCGTGATCGGCGAGCGTCCGGAACGCGAAGAGTTGGCGCTCGATCAATACGGCCTCAACCTGGGCATCGCCTTCCAATTGGTCGACGATTATCTCGATTACGGCGTCGCCGACGACCGGTTGGGCAAGGATGTCGGCGATGATTTCCGCGAGGGCAAGATTACGCTGCCGGTAATTTTGGCCTACCGCCGGGGCGATGCGGCGCAGCAGGAGTTTTGGCGCCGCACGCTCGAACAGCTCGATCAACAAGACAACGACCTGGAACATGCCCGCCGCCTGCTCGCCGAGCACAACGCGCTGTCCGATACGCAAGTGCGCGCCCGCGGTTATGCTGAAACCGCCCGTGCCGCGCTCGATATCTTTCCGCCAGGCCCCCACCGCACGGCCCTCGAGGAAGTTGTCGATTTCTGCGTCGAACGATCGTACTAACTGCACCCTCACAGATAAGGCGAAAACAGGCGCGCGATGCCATCGCGCAGCTTGACCACGAGATTGCGGTTCTTGAGATCGACCAACGTCAGGCGGCGCGCCTGCAAGAGTTCGGCTGAAAATACCTCGGCGAGCTGTTCGACCAACTCGGCGCCGTGACACTCCACATTGAATTCGAAATTCAGGATCAGGCTGCGCGGATCCCAGTTGGACGAGCCGACCAGCGCCCAGTTATCGTCGACCAGCATCAGCTTTGAATGATTGAACGGCGGCGGCCCCAGCCAAATGCGGCAGCCGACGCCGATCAGTTCGTCGAGCCGCGCCATTGCCGCCCAGGTCACGAACGCCAAGTTGGTTTTCTCCGGCAACACGATGTCGACCTCGACACCGCGCATTGCCGCCAGGCGTAAACCCGCGGTGAGAGTTTCGTCGGGCAGGAAGTACGGCGTCATGACGCGCAGCGAGTGGCGCGCTTCCGAAATTGCCGCGGCGATGATCCAGCGCGCGCGCTCGACGGATTCGTGCGGCCCCGAGGCGATACCGCGCGCGAATATGTCGCCAGTCCCGGTGAGCGCCGGGAACCAATGATCGCCCATCAGAGATTCTTTGGTGGTGATGTGCCAGTCGTCGGCGAACGCCTCCGCCAGATGGGCGACGAGCGGCCCTTCGACCTTGAAATGGATGTCCCGCACGACGCGGCGGGGTTCCGCCTCGGTGCGGTTGTTGACGCTGATATTCATGCCACCGGTGAAGCCAATCTTGCCGTCGACCACCATGATCTTCTGGTGATTGCGCAAATTGAGGTAGGGCATTCGCCAGGGCCACAAAGAATACATGAACAAGGCGTGCGGGATGCCGGCATCGCGCAGCGCGGCAGTAATCGACCGCCAGGAATAAATCTGGCCGACACCGTCGACCAACACCCTCACTTCGACACCGCGCGCGGTCGCGCGCTCCAGCGCGGCAACGAACACCTGCCCAACTTCGTCGTACTTGAAAATGTAGGTTTCCAGGCCGATCGAATGCTCGGCCGCGTCGATCGCGCGCAGCATTTCCGGATACGCGGCATCGCCATTGACCAAAGGCGTGACGTAGTTGGCCGATGTGAGCCGGTTCGGTGCCAATGCGTCGGTCAGGCGCATCAAATCTGTGTGAAGGCCGGCGACGGCGAGCTGCTCCAAATTGGCCGGCTCCGTAATCGAGCCGCGGCAGGGCGCAGTGCCGGCCTCTGCAGGCGCGGCCGGCTGGCCGACGGCGTGCGGCCTGACGCGCACCGCGCGGCGGCGAATGCGATTGATGCCCAGCAACAGATAGGCGATCGAGCCGATGATCGGCGACAGCAGGATGAGCCCGACCCAGGCAATCGCGGCGCGTTCGTTGCGCTTATACAAAATCACCGAGGCGGACAGCACCACGGTTACCGCGACGACAATCGTCGTCGCCGCAACGGGCCAATATTGCTGCACAAATTCGAACATCACGTCCCCAGTGGCGTTGTAAAAATACTAAAGCAACGTTGACCCGCGGGCGATCAGAACAAACCTGTCGCCAAATCGTAGGCATTTTGGCATGTCGCTTCAAACGCTTACGTCGCTATCTTCGCTTGGCACCGCACCGGTAAAACGGCCTAATGCGGTCTCGCTTCGACGCCCGAGGTGTTGCAAAGCGCACGACCTTTAACCGGAGGCCGTAATCTTGGATTTTCCCGCACTCGCCCAACGCATCATTAATCCGCGCACCGACACGCCGGAAGCCGCGTGGGCGGCCGCGACCAATAGCGGTTACGCCGCCGCGATCATGGCGGCAAGCCACATGCTGTTGGGGGGGCTGTTGCTGTTTTCGCCGGTGCCTGTGATCCCCGGATTGATTCAACTGGGTGTCGGCTTCGTATACATCCTGTTAGCTCGACTGGCTTTTCGCCGGTCCCGGGTGTCCAGCATCGTTGTCCTCGGTCTGATCATTTTCGATATTTTGATCGAATCCCTGCTCTCGCGCGGGTTGGGATTCAACCACTTGGTTTTGGCGATCGCCTTGATCCTGGCGATCGACGGTCTGCGTAGCGCGAACGCGATCTTCTCGCGCCACGGCAGACCGCGACCCTAATCTGTTCAGCTGGTCTCGCCGGCCGGCTTTACCTTCGGCAGGGTCTGCCAATGCTCGCCGGTTGCGGCGATGCAAGCCAAGCCGTTCGGACTAGTGATCAAGATAGTCCAGGTACCGTCGGCCGAAATCAGCACTTCCAGCAGATTGCCGGTGGATGCCAGACCGATGGCGACCGGGTACTCGCCGAAGCCTTTGTCGAGCTTCTCGATGAGGCTGGCGCGGACCTCGCAGTTGGACTGCGCGTGGACTGGCCCGCCGCCGAATGCAACGGAGGCCAGTAGCGCCGTACCAACAATGATCCCGCCCAGCATAGCTTTGGCAGTTCGTGTTGACAGCGTAAACATCTATGACCTCCTTTCCGAACCAAGCGCCATTGCGCGCTTGGCACCGTTGCGGCCGAAACAATTTTCGCAGGCCGCCTACCGGCAGACGGGCCGTCGCAGCAAATCGCAAATGTGGGAAATTTGGCGTTGTCAGCGACGGGATAACTCTCCGCCGGGATGATTATGAAATAGGCTAAAAAGCGGCAAAATCCAGCCGGATCACAGTGCGCTCACGCCGATATGTGGGCATGTAACCTACGAAAAATCAGCCAAAAATTGGCGTTCGACAGATCAAACACGCTCGGCCGCAGGTGTTTGTATATGATCGCTGTCGCAATCGTCTGGGGAGGTACGAATAATGGCGACACTACGGATTTGCTTCGTCGGTGACAGCATTACCGTGGGTAGCGGCGACACCGGTTTTCTCGGCTGGCCGGGACGGCTCAGCGTCGCCGAGACCGAACGCGGTCACGACGTCACGCTGTACAATATGGGGGTGCGCGGCGACACCTCGGAGATGGTCTTGCCGCGCTGGCGCAGCGAATGCGAGGTCCGGCTACCCGAGCACGTCAACGGGCGTCTTGTGTTGTCGTTCGGCCTTAACGATACAGCAGAGGAAACCGGCGTCGGCATTCGGGTACCGCTGGAGACCTCTATTGCCAACGCGCGCGCGATCATCGACGCGGCGCGCGGCTGGCTGCCGACCCTGATGATCGGACCGATCCCGATTACCGAAGACATGCAACCCTACGTTTTCCCGAATGGCATCGCCTACCATTACGCCAACGCCCGCATCGCCGAGCTGAACACAAGCCTTGCCGGATTATGCAGCGAACTGGATGTCCCCTAACTGAATATTTTCGACGCGCTAGCGGCGGATCCGGCCTGGGACAGCAGCCAGCGCGGTTGTGACGGCGTGCACGCCACCGGCGAGGGCTACCAATTGATCGCCGATTGGATCGCCGGCTGGCCGGCCTGGCGCGAGTGGTTCGCCGACTAGGAATCTGACCCAAAATTTCAGACACAAAAAAGGGCCCGCCCCGGCATGCGGAGCGGGCCCTCTTACGCGAAGCGTCGATTGGTTATTTCGGGATCTTGCCGTCTACGCCCTCCACGTAGAAGTCCATGCCCAACAGCATTTCGTCAGAGGCGAATTGGCCCGCCGGCACGACGATCTTGCCCGACTGGTCCTTGATCGGGCCGGCGAACGGATGGACGGTGCCGTCGATGATGC
>JBFKGW010000004.1:0-19794 GCA_041633145.1 Alphaproteobacteria bacterium | reverse complement strand
TTTGGGCATCTTGACGGGCGGTGGCGACGTCCCCGGTCTGAATCCGGCGATCAAGGCGGTCGTCAACTCAGCCCATAGCCGCGGTTGGCGGGTTACCGGCTTCCGGCGCGGCTGGGCAGGGCTGGTTAATTCCGACCCCAAAAATCTCGACGGCACGCAAAGCGCCCGCATGGTGCTGACGCCCGACGAAGTGCGCAGCATCGACCGCCACGGCGGCACTATCCTCCACACCTCGCGCACCAATCCCTCGCGCATGAATACCGCCGACTTGCCGGATTTTCTCAGCAAACGGAAGCCGACAGCGGCGGGCGACACGGTCGATCTGACCGACCATGTGCTGTCGGTGCTCGACGCCGCCAAGATCGACGTGCTGATCGCCATCGGCGGTGACGACACGCTGTCCTACGCCGCGCGCGTCCACGCCGAGGGTGCGAAGACCATGTGCATCCCCAAGACGATGGATAACGACATCTTCGGCACTGACTACTGCATCGGTTTTTCGACCTGCGTGACCCGCTCGGTGGAGCTGATCAACCGTCTGCGCACGCCGGTCGGCAGCCATGAGCGGTTCATGGTGGTGGAGATGTTCGGCCGCAACTGCGGGCTGACCTCGCTGATGGCCGGTTATCTCTCGGACGTGGACCGGACTTTGATCGCCGAGGTGCCGTTCGAGCTCGACAAGCTGGCGCGGCTGATGAGCGAGGATCGTGCCGCTAGTTTGTCCAACTACGCCATCGTCGTGGTGTCCGAAGGCGCCAGCGTGGCCGGCGAGGAGATTATCGAGTCGGGTGCCGCGGACGCTTACGGACATCGCAAACTGGGCGGGATCGGCCAGCGTATCGGCGACGGCCTTAAAGAAATCACCGGGGTCAATGTCATGGTGCAGAACTTAGGCTACCTGCTGCGCGCCGGCGCGCCGGACGCGGTCGACCTGATGGTGCCCAAGAACTACGGCATCATGACCGTGCGGCTGATCGAAGAAGGCTCCACGGGTCTGATGGTCGCGGTGCAAGACGGCCGCTACACCACCCAGCCGGCCGACATCAGCACCAAAGGCGAGCGCCGCGTCGATGTCGATGCCATGTACGATGTCGAGGCCTACCGCCCGAAGATCGCCCAACTCGACGGCGCGCCGATTTATATGTGGTGAGCCTGGCACCGCGCGCGGCGGCCCGAAAAGTCAGCCTAAACCTGAGCGATCTTTGCCAATAGCGACAGCAAGGACTGCTTATCGTCGGCGCTGAGATCTTGCGCCAGTTCAGCCTCGTGCGCCTCGACCAGCGGCGTCAGCCGCACCAGAAAATCGGTCCCCGCGTCGGTCAAATAGAGCGCATGGGAGCGGCGGTCGACGGCGGAGCGCTGACGGCGAATCCAGCCATTTTCCTCCAGCCGGTCGATCATCGCCACCATGGTCGAGCCATCGATGCCGAGGGCGCGCGCCAGCCGCGTCTGGCTGAGGCCTTCGTTGTTGGCGACGATCACCATCAGACCGAACCAGCCCGGCGTCACGCCCGCCTGGCCGACGGTGGCGGCGAAATGCTGGAACACGGCGACCTGGGCCCGCCGCAACTGATAGCCGAGCAAGCCGGGCAACATCCCCAGGTCCAACGGTTCGTCCTTGGCGTGCCGGCGCTCGCTCACGAGATCTTCCTCATGAAGATTGATCTCTCGCCGTTTTGTTAGCGGCGTTCTGCGTTCAGGGCCAGAAAAAATTGGTATGGTCAATTATTTGGTGTCTGGTGTATTTGCAGAAGACGGGCGATTGCCGCGCCGTTGCTCAGCCGCACTGACTGCGCCACAGTGAGCACGGCAAGGCCGATCGCCAGCCGCCGGTACGCAGCACCAGCAGCATTAGGTTCGATGATCAAAAACACCATCACAATTCCCGTCGAGTGGGGCCATTGCGATCCCGCGCGAATCGTCTTCTACCCGAACTATTTCTTCTGGTTTGATCAGGCGACGCGGCATTTGTTCGACCGGGTCGGCCTGAGCTACGAAGTCATGCTCGACGAATACAAAACCGTCGGTCTGCCGCTGGTCGACGCGCACGCCGAGTTCCTGTCGCCCACCCGCTTCGGCGATGAGATCGAAATAACCAGTCACGTCAGCGAGTGGCGGCGCAAGACACTGGTGGTCAGCCACGACGTGACAAACGCCGGCACGCCCGCGGTGCGCGGCACCGAAATCCGGGTATGGGCGGCGACCGACCCAGACAATCCGCATAAACTGCGATCGCGCGAAATTCCGCCCGAATTCCGCGCCCGCTTCGACAGAGATTCGGCCAGCTAGCAGGAATATGTAAAGGCACGACGCGGGAGACGAGATCCGGCGGCCATCGGCGACTATGCAACGCAAGTATAGCTTGGCGTTCGCTTATCAGACGGGTTAGGACTAGGATCAAGCAAAACGCACCAATAAGCATAATAGGCAGAGGAGAAGCGGTATGTTGAGATTGTTCAAAGGCACGGCAATCGCCGGCGCCGCGGTTATGGCCCTGACGACAACGGCGAGCATCGCGCAGGCGCAAGAAGTCACCCTGCGTATGCACACCTTCATTCCGCCGGTCGCCAACCCCAGCAAGACCTTCTTGATTCCGTGGGCCGAGAAGATCGCCGCGGCGTCCAACGGCCGCCTCGTCGTGCAGCCGTTCTGGGCCATGCAGCTGGGCGGCAAGGTGCCGCAATTGCTCGATCAGGCCAAAGACGGGGTGGTCGACATCGTTTGGACGTTGCCCGGGTTCACGCCGGGCCGCATGCCGCGCGTCGAGCCGTTCGAGCTGCCGTTCGTTCATAAAGACGCGCTGTCGTCGACTTTGGCGTTGCAGGACTACCAGGCAATGCATCTGGGACCCGATCTGAAGGACTACCAGCCGCTGCTGGTGCATGTGCATGACGGCTTCCTGTTCCAGACCAAGGAACCGATCCTCAGACTGGAAGACCTCAAGGGTAAGAAGATACGTGCCGCTTCGCGCGGTGGCGTATGGTTGCTCGAGGCGTTGGGCGCGACCGGCGTCGGGCTGCCGCTGCCGCAGATCCCGCAGGCCTTGTCGAAGGGCGTCATCGAAGGCGTCACCTTGCCGTACGAGATCGCGCCGGCGGTCAAGACGGCGGAACTGGTCAGCCACTTCTCGGAACTGTCCGGCTCGCAACCGCGTCTTGGCACCAACGTGTTCACCTTCTTGATGAACAAGGATGCCTACGATTCGCTGCCGCCGGACCTGCGGAAAGTGATCGACGACAATTCCGGCACCAACATCGCGCGGGCAGCCGGTGAAAACTGGCGGGCCATCGAGGCACCGGGCCGCGCTGTCATCGAGGCGCAGTCGAAAAACCAATTCCATGTAATTTCCGAGGCCGAGACCGCGAAGATGAAAAAAGCGGCGGAGCCGGTGTTCGACCGCTGGTACACCGAGATGAAAAAAATCGGCATCGACGGCCCTACCCTGGTTTCCGACGCCCGTAAATTGATCGACAAGTACTCGAAGTAAGCGCGTCGAAGGGCCGCCGACGAAACGGCCCGCGCCTTTGGAGCGATGAGCGTACAGGCGGAAATGCACACCCGGCCCACCGATCCCGTGGGCCGGGTGCTTTATCAGATCGCCAAATGGCTCGCCATTTTAGGCGGCGTGATTTTGAGCGGCATGGCCGTATTGACGGCGGTTAGCGTCACCGGCCGGTCGGCCATGTCGGCGCCTGTACCGGGCGACTTTGAATTGGTGGCGATCGGCACCGGCATCGCCGTGTTTTCCTTTTTGCCGTGGTGCCAGATGATGCGCGGCAACGTGCTGGTGGATTTTTTCATGTCGAAGACACCGGTGCGCGCGCGGGTGTTCGCCGACATCGTCGGCGGCGTCCTCTACCTGTTGATTGCCTCATTGCTAACCTGGCGGCTGATCTTCGGCGGCATCGACATGTACCAGTACAGCGAAGTCACAATGACGATTAACTTCCCGCGCTGGACCACGTTCCCGCTGTCGGTCGCGCTGTTGGCGTTTCTGGTCGTCGTCATCGCCTATACGATCGGCCGCAGCATCGCCGA
Organism: Alphaproteobacteria bacterium; assembly: GCA_041633145.1. Classification (GTDB taxonomy): domain Bacteria; phylum Pseudomonadota; class Alphaproteobacteria; order UBA6615; family UBA6615; genus JBFKGW01. Next base: position 15,756 of record JBFKGW010000004.1, on the reverse strand, counting down.
GCTGCGGGCCGGCCGCTTTTTCAGCGAATAATCGGCGACGCAAGCCATGAGTGGACTGGAAATAGGTCTCCTGGGCTTCACCGTCTTACTGGTCTTGTTGGCGCTGCGTATCCCGATCGGGGTCGCCATGCTCACCGTCGGCATCGTCGGTTATGTCTCGATTGCCGGCGAGAAAGCGCTGCTGAGCTATCTCAAGACTGAGACCTATTGGCGGTTTTCCACCGATACCCTTTCGGTGGTGCCGCTGTTTCTGCTGATGGGCCAGTTCGCCGCCAAGGCAGGATTGAGCCAGGCGCTGTTCAGCGCCGCCTATACTTGGCTCGGCCATTACCGCGGCGGCATCGCCATGGCCTCGGTCGGCGGCTGTGCCGGCTTCGGCGCCATCAGCGGCTCCTCGCTCGCCACCGCGGCGACCATGGGCCAAGTGGCGCTGCCGGAGTTGCGCCGCTTCAATTATTCCGGCGCTTTGGCCACCGGTGCGCTGGCTGCCGGCGGCACATTGGGCATTCTGATTCCGCCGTCGGTGGTCTTGATCATCTACGCCGTCATGGTCGAGGCCAATGTGGCGACCCTGTTCCAGGCAGCGTTCATTCCTGGCATCCTGGCCGCGCTGGGCTACATCGCCGCGATCGCCCTGGTGGTGCGGATAAACCCCGAAGCCGGGCCCGCCGGGGAAAAAGCGACCCGGGCGGAGAAATGGGGCGCCCTGTTCGAAATCTGGCCGGTCCTGGTGATATTTCTGCTGGTGATGGGCGGCATCTACGCCGGCTTCTTTACCCCCACTGAGGGCGCCGGCGTCGGCGCCGTCGGCACCTTCCTGATCGCCGTGACCCGCGGCGGCATGCGGCTGAGCGGCTTCATCGACGCCCTGCTCGGCACCGCGCAGACCACGGCAATGATATTTTTGATCTTGCTGGGCGCGGCCATCTTCAACGCATTCCTGGGCTTCTCCCAGCTGCCGATCACCGCCGCCGACTTCTTCGGCAATTCCGGCCTGTCTGCCTTCACCATCCTGTTGGGGATGATCGTCCTCTACATCGTGCTCGGCTTCGTCATGGACTCGTTGTCGATGATCTTTTTGACCGTGCCGATCTTCTGGCCGATCATCGCCGGGCTCGATTTCGGCATGGGGCCAGAAGAAACCAAGCTGTGGTTCGGCATTATCACCCTGATCGTTGTCGAAATGGGGCTGATCACGCCACCGGTCGGCTTGAACGTGTTCATCATCAATTCGATGGCGCGCGACGTGCCGATGATCGAGACTTTCAAAGGCGTCATTCCGTTCTTTGCGTCGGATATTATTCGCGTCGCTATCTTGATCGCGTTCCCGGTGATCACCCTGATTTTACCCGCCTGGCTCGCCTGAGTGGCGGCGGCGCGTGACTGCAAGATGAAAGGGACTAAATAGCTTGCATTGACAATTGTTGGTGATGCCAACTATATGAATTCTCTCAGGGGAGAGACGAATTTATGGGTTTTGCCGTAACCGTCCGGCAATTCGAGTCGCCGCTCGACGTCGAGATGGGCGATACCATCTTGCAGACCGCGCTCAACGCCGGCTTGCAGTATCCGCATGGCTGCCAATCGGGTAATTGCGGCGCCTGCAAATCGCGGCTCTACGCCGGCGAGGTCGAGATGTCGCCCTATTCCGAATTCGCGCTGACCGATGCGGAAAAGAAGTCGGGTTTGATCCTGGCTTGCCGTTCGGTGCCGTGGAGCGACTGCGAGGTCGCCTATCTCGAGCAGGACGAAGTGGTCGCCCATCCGCTGCGCAAGCTCACCTGCACCGTACGCGAGATCGACCATATGACCCACGACATCGTACGCGTACGCCTGTCGATCGAGGCTGGTGGCCCGTTCGACTTCACCGCCGGGCAATATGCCGAAGTGACTTTCGACGACTTGCCGCCGCGCGAATATTCCATGGCCAACCGGCCCGGCGACGAGTTGCTGGAATTCCATATCCGCCAGATCCCCGGCGGCGCGGTGAGCGCCTACGCCAACACGCAGCTGAAAGTCGGCGACACCGTCCATGTCGACGGGCCAAATGGCATTTCCTACTACCGCGCTAAACACACAGGCCCGATCGTCGCGCTGGCCGGCGGGTCCGGGCTGGCGCCGATCAAATCGATCGTCGAAGAGGCGCTGGCCGCAGGTGCCAAGCAGCCGATCCATCTGTATTTCGGCGTGCGCGATGAGCGCGACCTCTATCTGGAAGATCATTTCCACGATCTGGCGGCGCGCCATCCCAACCTGACGTTCACCCCGGTGTTGTCGGAGCCAAGCGGGCCGACCGAGCAGCGCACCGGCTACCTCGCCGACGTGGTCGCCGCCGACTTCGCCGACCTCGACGGGTCGAAGGTCTACCTCGCCGGCCCACCGATCATGGTCGAGACCTGCGTCGAACGGGTGCGCGCGCGCGGCACCGGCGATGCCGACTGCCACGCCGACGCGTTCTATACCGAAGCCGATAAAGCCAAACTGGAGGCCGCCTCATGAATGATAGTGCCGATATCGGCCGGCTCGACGGCCGGGTCGCCTTGGTCAGCGGCGGCGCCCGTGGCGTCGGGCTCGCCATTGCGCGCACCTTGACCGCACAAGGCGCCAAGGTGGTGGTCGCCGATGCCGGCGGGGCGATCAACGGCGAAGACCCGGACCCCTCGGTCGCCGAAGCGGTCGCGGCGGAAATCGGTGACAGCGCGCTGGCTTTCACCGATTCGATTGCCGAGGCCGACGCAGCGCAGGCGGCGGTGGCGTTGGCCAACGAAGCGTTCGGCGGCCTCGACATCCTGGTCAACAACGCCGCGATCCTGCGCGACGGCTTTATTTTCAAAAGTGATCCCGCCGACTTCGACGCCGTGCTGCAAACCAACCTGGCCGGTGCCTGGTATCTCACCAACGCGGCAACGCCGCTGATGCGTCAGCAAGCCAAGGACAATCGCGGCGGCGAGCCCTACCAGTGGGGCCGCGTGGTCAACATCACCTCAACCGCCGGGTTCTATGGCAATTTCGGGCAATCGTCCTACGCCAGCGCCAAGTCGGGCATGCTGGGTCTGATGCGCACCACCGCCATGGACCTGGCTCGCGCCGGCATCACCTGCAACGCGGTGGCGCCGTTCGCGGCGACCCGGGTGACCGACACCATCGTGCCGGCCAACGACGAGCAGGCCGCCTATAAGGAACGCGCTTTAAAAGTTTCGCCCGACCATGTGGCACGGGTGGTGGCCTGGCTGTGCGCGCCGGAGAGCCAATCGATTACTGGCCAGTTGTTCGGTGTGCGCGGCCGCGAAGTGTTCCTTTTTTCGCAGCCGCGCCCGATCGCCACCCTGGCGCGCGACGACGCCAACTGGGACGTGGCGGCGTTGAGCGAGGCAGCCGCCGAGACATTCGCACCGCTCTACACCGACCTCAGAACCGATTTGGAAGTCTTCAATACCGAACCGAAAGTCTAACCGAAGGGACCCATCCGATGACCGTCAATCCCGGAGATCAAGTCGAGACCGCGCGCGAGCTGATGCAAGCGCCGGAGGAATTCCGCACCGCCGTCGAGAAGATCGTGATCAGTCATGCGGTGAACGAGCTGTACGGCGCCCAGGTGTTCGACGAGCCGGCGATCGCGCTGGCGCCGACGCCGTATTCGAAATGGCTGACCTGCCGGGTCGCTATGGAAGAGTATGGCCATCATGTGCGCTTCAAGGAGTTGGGCGAGGAGATCGGCATCGCGCCCGAGCGCATGATGGCGAGCGACGAGAAAAAGCCGCTGTCGATCTTCGAGTTTCCCCTGCAAACCTGGGAAGAATTCTGCGTCATCAAGCTGCTCGCCGATTTGGCGGAAATCCTGCAAGTGGAAGATCTCGCGCAGTGCACCTTCCTGCCGCTGCGCAACCTGTCGCGCATGACCATGCCGGAAGAGCGTTTCCATGCCCAGTTCGGCAAGGATTTCTGTACCGAGTTGTGCCAGACCGAGGAAGGCCGGGCGGCTGTGCAAGACGCGATTAACCGCTATTATCCGATCCTGCCGAAATTCTTCGGTCGGCCGAAATCGAAGAACAACGAGATTTACCGTAAATGGGGTATCAAGCAGCGGACCACCGAGGACATGCTCGCCGACTACATCAAGCGGGCGACGGAGCTGGTCGACGAGCTCGGCCTGACCCTGCCCGAGATCAGCGAATCGGCGGCCTGAACTCAACCCTGCGACCCAGCCCGAGGGAGCGATGACATGATCACAGCAGATATCCGGCCCGACCTGGCGCCGTACTACAACGAAGATTGCGACCCCAAGAACCTGGCGCCGCTGTGGGAAGTGCTGCACACCTTTGCCAAGAAGACGCCGCACAGCGATTGTCAGCCGTATATCTGGCACTATGACGAAATCCGCGACACGTTGATGAAGTCGGCTGACTTGATCACCGCCGAAGAGGCCGAGCGTCGGGTGCTGATCCTCGAAAACCCGGGAATGCGCGGGCGCTATCGGGTCACTACCTCGCTATTTGCCGGGCTGCAGCTCATCATGCCGGGCGAGATCGCGCCGGCGCACCGCCACACCCAGGCAGCGCTGCGCTTCATCGTCGAAGGCTCGGGCGCCTACACCGCCGTCGACGGTGAAAAGACCATCATGGAGGAAGGTGATTTCGTCATCACCCCATCCTGGACCTGGCACGACCACGGCAACGAAACCGACCAGCCGATGGTGTGGATGGACGGGCTCGACGTGCCGCTGGTCGAGACGCTCGACACCACTTTTGCCGAGATGTACCCCGACAAGGTGCATCCGACGACACGCCCGGTTGGCGACGCCTTGGCCCGCTATGGCTCGGGGCTGGTGCCGGTCGACCACGAGCAGCACAACCCGACCTCGCCGGTGTTCAACTACCCCTATGTGCGCACCCGCGAAGTGCTCGAGCAGATGCGCAAGGCCGAGGAATGGGATCCCTGCCACGGGTTGAAGCTGCGCTACGTCAATCCCGACAATGGCGAATCCGCGATGCCGACCATTGGCACCTTCATGCAGTTGCTGCCGAAGGGCTTCGAAACCTCGGCCTATCAGTGCACCGACGCTACCGTGTACAGCGTGGTCGAAGGCAGCGGCACCTCGCAGATCGGCGACGAAACCTTCGAGTGGGGCAAGCGAGATACGTTCGTCGTGCCGTGCTGGGTGCCGCAGCGGCACACCGCCAACGAGGACGCCGTTCTGTTCAGCTTCTCCGACCGGCCGGTGCAGCAGAAGCTCGGCCTGTGGCGCGAGGACCGCGGAAACGCCTAAATGACATCCTCCGTGCCGGCGCTTGCCGAATTTGCCGACCGGCTACGCGCGGCGTCATGGTTTTCGGTGATCGGCGAACCGTTGACTCCCGCCGAACACGCCGACGCCGCCAGTTACATTAAGTCGTTGGGGCTGAAAGACGTCGCCGCCAGCGAAATTGCATCGTGGCACGATGCGGAAGCCTGCATCAAAGCCAGCGATTGGGACGCCGACTGGTGGGATGCGGAAGAACGGCTGCGCCGCGAGTTGCTCGAACGCGCGCAACAACGCCACGGCGAGGCAGTCATACTCGAAGCGCTGACCGAAATTAGCGAACAAGTGTCCGATACCGTTCATGGCGCCGCCGCCGTGGCGGCAGCGCGCGGCGGCGTCGCCGATGCCGGCTTGATCCGATCGGCAGCCGGCGCCGCCACCATGGCATGCTACCAGGCGGCGGTTGGCATCGCCGCCGATCTCGCCAACGATAACCCGTTCATCGCCAAATACCGCCTGTTCGAGGCCGGTCATTGGCCGTTATGCGTGCGCGGCGCGGCGTTCTATGTTTTCTGACCGATCCAACGACGAGCGCCGATGATGAGCCAATCGCGGGACTGTCGCCCTTTTCTACAGCCGAATAGCGTCGCGGTCGTCGGCGCCAGCGAACGGCCGACCAGTTCCGGCGGCGCGGTGCTGCGCAACCTGATCGCCTCGAAATATCCCGGCAAGATCGTGCCGGTAAATCCCCGCGGCGGCGATGTGCTGGGCATGGCGGCGGCGACATCGCTGCGCGAACTCGATGCGCCGGTCGAACTTGCCGTCGTCGTGGTGCGGCCCGATCTGATCCTCGACGTCGTCGACGAGGCTGCCGCGAGCGGCCACAAGAACCTGATGATCTTGCCTGGCGGCTTTCGTGAGGCCGGGCCGGAAGGCGAAGCGCGCGAGCAGGAACTCCTGCGCAAGGCCGCCGCCGCCGAGATCACCGTGTTCGGGCCGAACAGCGCCGGCTGCATCCATTTGACGGACGACAAACCGTTCGCGGCCGCGTTCCTGCGCGATCTGCCGCGCGGCGGCGGCATCGCTGTGATTTCCCAGTCCGGTGCCATCACCGAAGAGGTGATCGCCGCCGGCAATGCCCGCAACCTGCCGATCAGCACCATCGTCTCGGTCGGCAACGCGGTCCACCTCGAAGTCGCCGACTACATGGCCTATCTCGGCAAGCAGGACGCCTGCACCTGCGTCCTGCTCTACATCGAATCGATCGCCGACACCGACCGGTTTCGCGAGGTGGCGCGCTCGGTCGCCGCCAAGAAACCGGTCGTCGCCATGGTCGGCGGCCGTACCGGCCAAGGTGGCAGCGCGGTGCGCAACCATACCGGTGGTATTGCCATGCCCGACGCCGAGGCGGACGCGTTCATGCGCGCGTGCGGCGTCATCCGTGTCAGGAGCCTGCGCCATATGCTGTTGGCGGCCAAGGGTTTCGGTTTTCACCCGCAAGGCATCGGCAAGCGGGTACTGCTGTTTTCCAACTCCGGCGGGCCCGGCGTGATCACGACGGACCGGATCATCGACGAGGGCCTGGAAATGCCGCCGCTGCCCAACGCCTACGCCGATGAGCTGTCGGCTCTGATGCCGCCCGAGGCGGCGGTCGCCAACCCGATCGACATGCTGGCCGACGCCCGCGAGGACCGCTTCGGGCCAGCGTTCGAATCGGCCTTGCGCCACGGCCGCGAGACCTTCGACGCCATTTTGATGATCCACGTGGTGCCGTTCATGGTCGACGCCGACCCGGTGATCGACGAGCTGGCCCGGCTGGCCAAGACCTCGCCGCTGCCGCTATTTCACAGCATGATGGGCACGCTGGAACGTAAGCAGGCGTGGTTTGCGGCGATGGAGGATGCCGGCGTCGCGACCTTCAACGACTCAGAAGAAATGGCGGAAACCGCGGCCATTCTCGCCCAGTACCCGCCGTTGAAGGCGGCAGCGGGCAGCTAACCAGGACAGGATCATGGACTTCGTCATCAATCCGCACACCAACCGTATCGTCTTCGGCGTCGGCGCGGTATCAAAACTCGGGGCGGAAATCGCCGCACTCGACGGCAGCCGGGTCATGATCGCCTGCACCGCCGGCGCCAAGCAGCGCATCCAACCGGTCGTCGAGGCGCTCGGCGCGACCTGCGTCGGCGTATTCGACGAGGTGCGGCCCCATTGCCCCGAAGAGGTTGTGCTGGCGGCGATCGAGCGCTTCCGCGCCCTCGACGCCGATTGCCTGGTCTCGATCGGCGGCGGTTCGAGCATCGATACCGGCAAACCGCTGGCGGTGGAGACCGGCAAACCAACCATCGCGGTGCCGACGACCTATTCGGGCGCCGAAGTAACGCCGAACTACGGTATCGTCATCGGCGGCCGCAAGAAGGGCCATCGCGACGAGCAGGCGGTGCCGCGAACGGTCATCTACGACCCCGAAATGACGGTCAATTTGTCGCCCTACGCGACAGCGATCAGCGGCATGAACAGCCTCGCCCACTGCGTCGAGGCGCTGTACCCGGCGGTGCCCAATCCCATCGCCACCCTGTTCGCCAAGGAAGGCATCGCGGCCCTCTCGGCCGGTCTACCGGCCAGCGTTAACGTATCGGACGATTTGGCGGCGCGAACCCTGGCGCTGTATGGCGCCTATCTGGGCGGCACCGTGGTCACCCTAGTCGGCATCGCGCTGCACCACCGCACCTGCCATGTGCTCGGCGGCAGCTACGGCATCTCCCACGGCGAGGCCAACAGCGTGATGCTGCCCCACGCGACCGCCTTCAACGCGCCGGCCGCGCCGGCGGCGATGGCGGTGCTCGGCGCGGCCCTCGGCAGCGACGACCCAGCCGCGACGTTGTACGACCTGGCTGAATCCATGGGCGCCCCGACCAACCTCAAATCGCTCGGCATGCAGGAAGGCGATCTCGACGCGGCGGCCGAGCAGGCGATCGAAGTCACCGCCTACAATCCGCGCCCGTTGGAATTTGGCCCGGTGCGCGCCATGCTCCAGGATGCCTATGAAGGCAACCGGCCGAGTTCTCCGTTAACCGCGAGCTGACACCGAACGAACATGAGCGAAAATAACAACAACTGTATCATCGTCGCCGGCGGGGGGCCGACCGGGTTGGTCACCACTCTGGCGCTCGCCCAACAGGATATTCCCGTCCTCCTGCTCGAAGCGCAAGCAGAACCGGAGGACCACCGGCGCGCCACCACGTTCCACCCGCCGACCTTGGAGTATCTGCGCGAGCTCGGGGTGGTCGACCCGGTGATGGAGGGCGGCCGCATCACCCCGGTCTGGCAGTTCCGCGAGCGCACCGAAGGCATTATCGCCGAATTCGATTTGAGCGTGCTCGCCGACGAAACGGATTATCCCTTCCGCGTGCAGTACGAACAGATGGATCTGAACAAGGTGCTCTATGGCATTCTCGCCGAGACACCGCATGTCGACGTGCGCTTTTCCCACGAGGTGCTCGACGCCGACCAGAACGCCGATAGCGCTTCGGTCAGGGTGCGCACGCCCGACGGCGAGGAAACGTTCACCGGTCCCTATGTGATCGCTGCCGATGGCGCGCGGTCGAACATCCGCCGGGCGTTGGACATCGGCTTCGGCGGCTTCACCTGGGAGGAGAAGGTCGTCCAGTTCGGCACCACCTTCGACATTTCCGCCGTCATGCCCGATGTCGCCGGCGTCGCCTATATCTCCGATCCAGACGAATGGTGTGTGCTGCTGCACCTGCCCGATTACTGGCGCATCTCGTTTCCCTCGCGCGAGGGCGAAGACGACGCGACGGCGCTCAGCGACGAGGTCGCCGAAGCGCGCATGGCGTCGTTCCTCGGCCAGTCCGGCGCGACGGTCGAATTGCAGCGAAATATGTGGAACATCCACCAGCGCGTCGCCGACGATTTTCGCAAAGGCCGCATCATCCTCGCCGGCGATTCCGCGCACATCAACAGCCCGATGGGCGGCATGGGCATGAATTCCGGCGTGCACGACGCGATGAACCTGGCCGACAAGCTGGGCCAGCTGTGGCGCGGCGAGGCCGAGGATGCGATCCTCGACCGCTACACCCGCCAGCGCCGCTATGTCGCGCTGGAAGATGTGCGCCAGCAGACCATCCGCAACACCAAGTTCCTCAACGAGAAAGACCCCGCGGTGCGTCGCGAAAGCCAGGAGGCGATGCGCCGGATCGCCGCGGACCCGCAAAAACGCCGCGAATTTTTAATGAACTCGTCGATGCTCGCCGGCCTGCGCACGGCGAATGCGATGGAGTGATCCCGGCCAATAACCCGTCGCGATTTACGGCTGCATTGCCCTCATTCGCGGATTTCGCGCAGCCAGATAGAGACGTCGAGTACCGCATCGGCCGGGATTAGACCGGGCACGCCGCGATCGCGATAGGCGAGATGCGGACTAACCCGAACCTTGCGAAATCCGCCGACCCGCATACCCATCAAGGCTTTTTCGATACCGGCGATGACCTCGCGTTTGCCAAGTGTCGATATGTGGTCGACAAGTATCTGATCACCGTCGTGGCGGATCCGGTCGCCGGGAATACCCCGTTCCTCCAGCGCCTCGTTGATCGCGACTTCGTCGCCGCGGTTGAGAAAAATGCGGACGTTGTAGGTGATCGTATGCCCGGATTGCGCGGCCGGACCGGAGCCTTCCTTGTCCTCAAGGATCTCGAGACCGGACGGGAGCTTCATAGCTGTTCACCATGGCGGCTGGAAGGAGCGGCCCATCTTAGCATCGTTCGGTCAATTCGTCGGCGACGGCAGCCGCCGGCCCGGGCGCATCGACATATTGCCGTGAGCCGGCCAAAACAGCATGCAGGGGTTGGCGCGGGGGTCACACCGCAATCGCGGCAATTATTAAATGAATTCTTCGCTACAGCGGCACCTTGCGCAGGCGCAGCGCGTTGGTGACCACCGAAACCGAACTCAGGCTCATCGCCGCCGCAGCGATCATCGGGTTGAGCAACAGACCGAACACCGGGAACAGCACGCCGGCCGCGATCGGCACACCCAAGGCGTTGTAAATAAAAGCAAAAAACAGGTTCTGCCGAATGTTCCGCAGGGTCGCCTTGCTGAGCCGGCGCGCCCGCACCAACCCCATCAGATCACCCTTGATCAAGGTGACCCCGGCGCTTTCCATCGCCACATCGGTGCCGGTGCCCATGGCGACGCCAACATCGGCGGCGGCCAGCGCCGGCGCGTCGTTGACGCCATCGCCGGCCATCGCCACCGTGCGGCCTTGCTCATGATAGCGCGCGACGATGGCGTTCTTGTCTTCCGGCAACACATCGGCTTCGACGCCGTCGATGCCGAGCCGGCGCGCTACCGCGTCGGCGGTGGTGCGGTTGTCGCCGGTCACCATGACGATTTCGATGCCGTCACCATGCAGGGCCGCCAGCGCCGCCGGCGTGGTTTGCTTCACCGGATCGGCGACGCCGATCAGACCGGCGACACGGTCGCCGCGCACCACGAACATCACGGTCTCGCCGTCGCGGCGGCGCTCGTCGGCGCGCGCGCTCCAGCCGTCATCGGCGACGCCGAGTTCATCGAGCAGCGCCGCGTTGCCCAGGGCAATCCGTGTGCCATCCGTATCTCCGGTGACCCCCTTACCGGTAATCGACTGAAAATTAGCGATCTCGGCGGGAGTGACGGCGCGTTCTTCGGCGCCCTCGACGATCGCCGCGGCCAGCGGGTGCTCGCTGCCTCGTTCGAGGCCGGCAGCGAGACCGAGCAAGTCGCCTTCGGACAATCCTTCGCCGGCGATCAGCGAAGTGAGCCGCGGTCGACCTTCGGTCAGGGTGCCGGTCTTATCGACGATCAGCAGATCGACCCGTGCCAGGGTCTCCAACGCCTCGGCGTCGCGCACCAAAACGCCCGCCTGGGCGCCGCGTCCGGTGGCGACCATGATCGAGATCGGCGTCGCCAGGCCGAGCGCGCACGGACAGGCAATAATCAGCACCGACACTGCCGCGACGATGGCGAACGCCATGGCCGGCGGCGGTCCCCAGACCGCCCACACCACGAACGCGACGACCGCCACGGCGACAACCGCCGGGACGAAGTAGGCCGCGACCAGGTCGGCGAGCCGCTGGATCGGTGCCCGGCTGCGCTGGGCTTGCGCGACCAATTGCACGATCTGCGCCAGCATGGTCTCAGACCCGACCCGGTCGGCGCGCATGACGAAGCCGCCGGTGCCGTTGAGCGTGCCGCCGATGACCCGGTCGCCGACGCCCTTCTCGACCGGGATCGATTCGCCGGTCACCATCGATTCGTCGACGACGCTGTGGCCGTCCAGAATTTCGCCGTCGACCGGCACGGAATCGCCGGGACGCACCCGCAAGCGGTCGCCGGCGACCACCAGGTCGAGGGTCACTTCTTCGTCGCTGCCGTCGTCGCGCAGGCGGCGGGCGGTCTTCGGCGCCAGATCGAGCAAGGCCCGCAACGCGCCACCGGTGCGCTCGCGCGCGCGCAGCTCGAGCACCTGGCCGAGCAAGACAAGCGTCACGATAACCGCTGCGGCTTCGAAATAAATCTCCACCCGGCCAGCGACATCGCGGAATCGGTCGGGAAATATCTCGGGCGCAATCACCGCCACCGAGCTGTAGAAAATCGCCGCGCCGGTGCCGATCGCGATCAGCGTGAACATGTTGAGATTCCACGTCACGATCGAATCCCAGCCGCGCTGGAAAAACGGCCAGCCGGCCCACAGTACGACAGGCGCGGCCAGAACGAGCTGAGTCCAGCCGAACGACGCGCTCGGAAGAACGGCGTGGAACGAAAACCCCGGCACCATCTCGCCCATCGCCATCACCAATAGCGGGGTCGACAGTACGACACCGACCCAGAACCGGCGGGTGAAGTCGATCAATTCCGGATTGGGTTCCGCCTCGGCGGTTACCAACACTGGCTCCAGCGCCATACCGCAGATCGGGCAGCTGCCCGGCCCGATCTGGACGATCTCGGGGTGCATGGGACAGGTGTATTGCGTACCCGCCGGTACATCAGCTGCCGCTTTGCGATGGGCACCGCTTAGATAATGCTCCGGGTCACCGCTGAACTTGGTCAAGCACCCCTGACCACAAAAATGATAGGTCGCGCCGCCATGCTCATGATGATGCGGTGTCACGGCCGGATCCACGTCCATGCCGCAGACCGGATCCTTCACCAATTCGGTCATTTCAACCTGGGCCATCGATTGGTTCCTCGGCCTAACGCTGACTGGCGCGCCGGTTGATCGAGTCTTGTTGTTGGCGAATACGCGCCGGCCAGCGGCTCTTGATGTAGGCGAGCACCGCCCGAATTTCGGCGTCGCTCAGGATGTCCTTGAACGCCGGCATATCGGATTCGATCGGCAGTCCGGTGAATTCGGCGGTGCCCAATTTGGTGATACCGAACAGCGTCGCATCGTCGTGGTGCCAGGTGTGTCCTCGCGCGTTGTGCGGCGGTGCCGGCAGGCGGCCCTGCGCGTTGCGTTGCCGCCAATTGGGTTGGCCTTCCAGGTTGGCGCCGTGGCAGCTGGCGCAGTTTTCTGCGTAGACCCGCGCGCCCACCGCGAGCTCGGTCGGACCGGTAGGCGACGAAGCCTCCGCGCCGGCGATCGCCGGCGCCGGCAGTGCGAGGGCGAATAACAGCGCGATAATGCAAACACGTTGTTTCATTCCGACACCTCGGCTGCAAAATCGTCGAGAATTGGGCAGTCGGGCCGTTCGTCGCCGTGACATTTTTCAACCAGCGTGGCCAGAACCAACCGCATTTCACCCAGTTCGGCGATCTTGCGGTCGATATCGGCGATGCGTTTTAGCGCGATTGCTTTGACGTCGGCGCTGCGCCGTTGCTGGTCGGTATAAAGCGACAACAGGGCGCGGCAATCGGCGACGGTGAAACCTAGATCGCGGGCGCGGTGGAGAAACCGCAGCATATGCACGTCGCGCAAACCGTAGTCGCGGTAGCCGTTGTCGCGGCGCCGCGCTGGCTCGACCAGGCCGATGTCCTCGTAATAGCGGATGGTTTTTGGCGGCAGACCGGATTGTTCCGCCGCTTGGCTGATATTCATGGCGCTATCGCTCTGATTCCGATGCGCCGACAGGCACACCCTCGAATTACCTTGGTTATATAGGTAATCCTTCCAGTAACTGGAAGGTCAAGCTAAAGCCATAGTTAACCGCCGGATCAGGGTGAGCCCACGGAATCCTTGAACTTGGGCATGACGTCGGAGGCAAACAGGCTGATCGATATTTGCGCTAGTTCGAGCGGCATGTCGTGGAAATTGACCTGCAGCGAGGCGATCTCGAAGTCACCCACGAGTTTCTGATAGTCGCTTATCTGATCGCATATTTGCTCCGGCGTGCCGACCCACGCAGCGCCCTTTTCAACCTGGCTTTCGAACGAATCTTTGGCCAGGCCGGCGATCATCTGTTCGTAGCCAGCATAATCGGCCGACGACGCGCCGCCGAGCCAGTCCGAGGCGGCATCGACCAAGGAGGTCAGGTAATTATTGATGCGCTCGCGGGCATGCGCGACAGCCTCTTCCGCATCGGGCCAGCAGAACATATGGAAGGCCAGCATGACCTTGCCCTCGCCGGGGTGCCCGGCGGATTTCCAGGCATCGCGATAGAGCCCAACGAGTTCGGCCATCTTGAAACCCGACAGTGGGATCGCCATCACGGCATGGCCGGCCTTGCCAGCGTTGATAAAGGATTCCGGCGTGGCAAAGGCGGCAATCCAGAACGGCGGCCGCGGTTTCTGCGTCGGCCGCGGCAGCGAAGTCGTCGCTGGAAAGCCGTGGAACTCGCCGTCAGACGCAAACTCCTCGTTCTCCAACAGACCCTGGATTTGCGCCATGCCTTCGGCGAACCGGCTCTTGCTTTCGTCGAGCGACACGCCGAAGCGGGCGAACTCGTGCGGCAGGAAGGCGCGCGCAAAGCCAACCTCCAGCCGGCCGCCGGAAATCGCATCCAGCATGCCAATCTCGCCGGCCAGTTTCAGCGGGCTGTTGAAGATCGGCAGAATGGCGCCAGTGATCAGGCGCGCGTTTTGGCTGCGCTGCGAAGCCGCGGTCAGAAACACGATTGGGTTGGGGCTGTAGCCGCCATAGGGATGGAAATAATGTTCGACGATGCGTACATGGGAGTAATCGAGCTCATCGGCTAGCGAGACCAGCGACAGGCATTCGTCGAAATATTGAACGGCTGGTTTGGTGTCGGGGCCCACGCAGGGGAAGAACTGCATACCGAACTTCATGTATCCTCCCAACCCAGCTAGGCTGTTGTTTGTTATAGCGTCAAAGTACGCCCTGCAAGGCGTCCCAGCGCACCGGTGATGCCTACAAGGCTTACTACCACCGCCATTTGACTTAGAACAATGTTCAGTCGCTAGCGCACCTTAAAATTTCCCAAAACGCAGGGGTGGCCATGCAAGTACCGCTACAGATCGACTTTCAGAATATGGACCGCTCGGACGCGGTCGAAACCCGCGTGCGCGAGCGCGTCGACAAGCTCGAGCAGTTCTTCCCACGCATCACCGGATGCCGGGTCACCGTGGTGGCTCCACACCGCCACCACCGCAAGGGCAAGCTCTACGAGGTGCGCATCAACGTCGACGTTCCCGGTCGGAATATTCTGGTCACGCACGCGGGCCCGAAGAATCACGCCCACGAAGACGTCTATGTCGCCCTGCGCGATGCCTTCGACGCGGCACAACGACAGTTGGAGGACCACTCCCGCAAAGTGCGCCAGAAGGTCAAACACCACGAGGTGCCGACCCACGGCACTGTTGTGCGTACATTTCCCTATGAAGGGTACGGTTTCGTCGAACTACCCGACGGCCAGGAGATCTACTTTCACCGCAACGCCGTGATCGATGACGGGTTCGACCAGCTCGATGTCGGTCACGAAGTGCGGCTCGAAATCGCCGAGGGTGAGAGCGCCGAAGGCCCGCAAGCGACCACCGTTCGCCCGACCGGCAAGCACCATATCGTCGAGTAACTAATTCGCCACCGGCTCGAGCCGGATCAGCGCACCGTCGCGTTGGTCGGTGAGGATGTACAACAAGCCGTCGGGACCCTGGCGGACGTCACGTACTCGGCCGAACGCGTTTTCCAATAGACGCTCCTGGGCGACCACGCGCTCGCCGTCGAGTTCGAGGCGCACCAGATGGCGGAACTTCAGCGAGCCGACAAATAAGTTACCGCGCCAGCCCGGATACTTATCGCCGGTATAAAATGCCATTCCCGACGGCGCGATCGACGGCGTCCAATGGAGCAGCGGCTGCGCCATCCCCGGTTTCGCCGAACCTTCGCCGATCGAAAAACCCGAATAGCTGCGCCCAAAGGTGATCACCGGCCAGCCGACGAGAAAGCCGATCGAGTAGATCAGCCCGTCGAAGCCGCTCGCCATCACGGCCGCGGATATGCCGAGAAAGGACGCCGCCGACATGTAATCTCCGGCGATCGCGAGCCCGTTCTGGAAGCCGCTGAT
>JBFKGW010000003.1:0-21145 GCA_041633145.1 Alphaproteobacteria bacterium | reverse complement strand
GCCGCCAGTGGTGGCAGAAAGGGCGGGCGCTTGAGTTCCTCTGAGGCGGTCAGTGTGACGCCAGGTCAAATACAGTTCGACGACAACACCTTGCTGCCGGCGTTGTTCGGTCACCACGACGAGCATCTGCTGCAAATCGAGCAGCTCCTCGATGTGACGCTGCGCTACCGCGGCAATCACTTGGAAATTTCCGGTCCCGTCACTTCCCGCGAAATCGCCGACCGCGCGATCGGCTCGCTGTACGAACGCCTGAAAAACGGCCTCGAAGTTGCCCCTGGCGACGTCAAGGCTGCTGTTCGCATGGCGGCTGGCAACGTCGATACCGGCGAGGAATTGGCGCTGCGCACGCGCAAACGCACCATCACACCGCGCTCGCCGATGCAGGCCGAATATGTCCGCGCGCTCGAAGAATCCGACCTGGTGTTCGGGCTTGGACCGGCGGGTACCGGCAAAACCTATCTCGCGGTGGCGGTCGCGGTGACCCATCTACTGCAAGGCAAGGTCGACCGCATCATCCTGTCGCGCCCTGCTGTTGAGGCGGGCGAACGCCTAGGCTACCTGCCGGGCGACCTGCAGGAAAAAATCGATCCCTATCTCCGTCCGCTCTACGACGCCCTGCACGATATGTTGCCCGGAGATCAGGTGGCCCGCCGCTTGGCCAACGGCGAGATCGAAGTCGCTCCTTTGGCGTTCATGCGTGGCCGCACGTTGAACCACGCCTTCGCCATACTCGATGAGGCGCAAAACACCTCGGCGATGCAAATGAAGATGTTTTTGACCCGGCTTGGCGAGGGATCGCGAATGGTGGTCACTGGCGATATGAGCCAAATCGACTTACCACCGGGAACGCGCTCGGGCCTGGGCGACGCGCTCGAGGTGCTCGACGGCATCGCCGGTGTCAGCAGGATCAATTTCACCGATGCGGACGTGGTACGCCATTCGCTGGTTACGCGCATCGTGCGGGCCTATGACGCGCGCGATCGGCAAAAAAAGGCCCCCGAAGCAGACCAGTGAGCGAACCGACCCCCCGTTTGAACGACACCATCGCGGTCGATCTTGCCGCCGACGCATGGCGTGCAGAATTTACTGGCGCAGCGCCCGTGGAAGCGCTTGTGATCGAAGCGGCACACGCGGCACTGGCCGGCGCCGGACCACCGCATCCCGTCGAAATCAGCGTGCGGCTCGTCGGCGATGGCGAAATGCGCGCTCTCAATCGCACCTATCGGGGGCGCGACAGCGCGACAAATGTACTATCGTTTGCATTGGCCGCCGACGATGCCATGCGCGGCGAGCTTGTGCCGGTGCCCGAAGGCGCGCCGGAACTGTTGGGGGATATTGTGGTCGCTTATGAAACGTGCGCTGGCGAGGCTGTCGAGCAGATGAAATCGTTGGCCGACCACTTGCGCCATATGGTGGTACATGGTGTCCTACACCTGTTGGGGTACGATCACCAAACCGATGGCGATGCAACGCAAATGGAAGCGCTCGAACGCGAAATACTGTCGCGCTTGGGAGTGCCTGATCCCTATGCCCGTGCGGCGGCTTAGCATGGGGTCCTGGGCTTGATGGCAGACCTGCCGCGCAACGGCCGAATCGGCGAACGCCCCGAACGATCGGGCGACGGCTCTCCATTGAAATCGATCGGTGGTTGGCTGCGCGCGCTGGTTCCCGGACGCAACGGCGAGGGAACGGTCCGCGAAGTCATCGAAGAGCTGATCGAGGAAGCCGACGACGAAACTGAGCAAATCGGCGCCGATCAAGGCGCGCTGATCGTCAATATCCTGAAATTGCACGAACTCATGGCTGAAGATGTCATGGTGCCACGCGCCGATATTGTCGCAGCCGATATCGCCAGCAGTATCGACGAGTTGGTCGCTTTAATGGCACGGGAAGCGCACTCGCGTCTGCCGGTCTATACCGATCAGCTCGATAACGTCAGCGGCTTCGTCCACATCAAGGATGTGTTGGCGGCGGTTGGCCGCACACCACAAGCAGCGGTCAAGGACATCGTGCGCGATATCTTGTTTGCCGCCCCGTCGATCCGGGTGCTGGATTTGCTGCTCGAAATGCGGGCGACCCGGACCCACATGGCGATCGTCGTCGACGAGTTCGGCGGTGTCGACGGTCTAGTGACCATCGAAGATTTGGTCGAGGAGATCGTCGGCGAAATCGAAGACGAACACGATACCGAGGGACCCACGCTTATTCGCCGGCCCGATGGTAGCGTTCTGGCCGATGCGCGCACCGAAATCGAAGAGCTGGAAAAGCTCATCGGTAGATTTGCCAGCGACGCCGAGCGTGAGGACGTCGACTCCCTCGGCGGCGTGGTTTTCAATTTGATCGACCGGGTGCCGCGGCGCCACGAAGTTATTGCCCATCCTTCCGGTCTGGAATTCGAGATCGTCGATGCCGATCCGCGACGCATCAAGCGCCTATGCGTGCGCGACCTGCGGCATGCCGAAACCGAATGACCAATTTTTTACCGAAGGGGCCGGGCAGAATCGTTAAAGATCGGCCGCGATGCTGGCGCGCCTTTATATCCAAACCATAAGCCTGGGTAACCAACGCCGCGCGGCGTTGGCGGCGCTGCTGGGCGCATTGTCGGCGCTGGCGCTACCGCCGTGGCACCTGGTACCACTGATCATTCCGGCATTCGCCGGGCTGCTGTGGCTGCTCGAAGCTGCCGCGCAATCGCCGAAGCCGTTGCGCGCGGCGGCGTGGACATCGTGGCTGTTCGGGGTTGCGCACTTTCTCGTTGGCGTCCATTGGATCGTCGAACCCTTTCTGGTCAATGCCGCACGCCATGGCTGGCTTATACCCTTTGCGCTCGCCGGTCTCGCCGGCGGGCTGGCGCTGTTCCCGGCGGTCACCGGACTGATAACGGTCATATTCACCCGCCGGTTTGCGCTCGGAGGGATCGCGCGGGCGCTGACATTCGCTGCCGTTTGGGTGTTTTTCGAATGGGTGCGCAGTTGGCTGTTCACCGGATTTCCCTGGAACCTTACCGGGTATGTGTGGGCGGCGACGCCGGCGGTCATGTAGGCCGCGGCAGTTGCCGGTATCCTCGGCGTCAGCTTGATGACCGTCGTGGCGGCTTCGATGCCGGCGGCGCTCGCGGGCGCTGGCAATGACCGCCGCCTAACCGGCTGGATCGCCGTCGCGCTGTTCACCGTTATTCTGCCCGCCGCAGTGTGGGCTGGCGGTGCGGCACGATTGGGCGCTGCCCCCGCGTACGGTGCGGATGACACCGCGGCGATGGTCCCGGAGGTGCGGTTACGAATCGTCCAGGCGAACATTCCGCAGCGGCAGAAATGGCAGGCCGATTTGCGGATCAGCCATCTGCGCCGGCATATCGCGCTGAGCCAACAACCGTCGCCGCAGCGGCCGACCCATGTCATCTGGCCAGAGACGGCGGTGCCGTTTTTCTTGGCCAACGAAGAAAATGTGCGGTTGGCGGCGGCTGTGGCCGCGCCGCCGGATGGCGTGTTGATCACCGGCGCGCCGCGGCGCAGCGATAACAGCGGAAATCGAAGCTTCTGGAACGCCGCGCACGCGATCGCCGGCGATGGCCGCATCGTTGCCAGTTACGATAAGGCCCATTTGGTTCCCTTCGGCGAGTATGTGCCGCTGCGCGGCATCCTGCCGATCGACAAGCTGGTGGCCGGCCAGGGCGACTTTTCGGCCGGGGGTGGCCGGCAGACCATTGCAATACCCGGCCTGCCGCCGGTCAGCCCGCTGATTTGCTACGAGGCTATTTTCCCTGGCGCGGTGGCGCGCCGGGACGAGCGCCCTGGCTGGTTGTTGAACCTCACCAACGATGCCTGGTTTGGCACCTTCGCCGGCCCACAACAGCATTTCGCGATCGCGACGGCGCGGGCAGTGGAAGAAGGTTTGCCGATGGTGCGCGCCGCCAACACGGGCATATCGGCGGTCATCGACCCCTACGGCCGTCCCATCGCGGTGCTCGGCCTCGGGGTTGAAGGTGTTCTCGATTCGGGCCTACCGCGCGCGCTGGCCGATCCGACGCCGTTCGCGCGCTGGGGCAACGCGATACCGGCGGCCCTGCTCGGTATCGTCGTTCTAATGATCGCGCTGCTGCAAATCGGCCGGCGCGGCAGCGGGCCAAGCACGGCCGAAATTCCTTGACAGGCCGGCTGCTGTTTCTGCACAACCGGCCCGCGTCGCGCGCCGCCGTGTTGGGCCGTTCCGCGACATTGCCGGGCCTAACACAGCTGTTTCGAAAGCGACCACAACGACAAGCGCAACGCGCCCGCCACACCCAATGGGGAGAATCGCACGTGTCCAGCAACAGCTACTTGTTCACCAGTGAATCGGTTTCCGAAGGCCATCCCGACAAGGTGTGCGACCGCATCTCCGATGCGATTGTCGATGCTTTCCTGACCGCCGATCCGCACAGCCGCGTCGCTTTGGAGACCCTCACCACGACCAACCGCGTTGTCTTGGCCGGCGAGGTGCGCGGTCCCCAGTCGGTCGATGCCGATCACATGGAAAGCATTGCCCGCGCCGCGGTTCGCGATATCGGTTACGAGCAAGACGGCTTTCACTGGCACAACATGGCGGTTGAGTGCTTCGTGCACTCCCAGTCGCCGGATATCGCCATGGGCGTGGATGCGGCCGGCAATAAGGATGAGGGAGCTGGCGACCAGGGGCTGATGTTCGGCTACGCCTGTCGGGAAACCGACGCGCTGATGCCGGCACCGATCTACTACGCGCATGAAATTCTCAAGTCGCTCGCTGAGGCGCGCCATTCGGGCGCCGAACCGGGCCTCGGCCCGGATTCGAAAAGCCAGGTCACCCTGCGCTACGAAAATGGCAAACCGGTCGGCGCTACGTCGGTCGTTGTCTCGACCCAGCACGGCGCCGACCTCGAACAAGATGACGTGCGCGAAATCGTCCGCCCGCACGTTTTAAACGTGCTGCCCGACGGCTGGATGTGTGAGGAAGAAGAATTCTACGTCAATCCGACCGGCCGGTTCGTCGTCGGCGGACCCGACGGCGACTGCGGCTTAACCGGCCGCAAGATTATCGTCGACACCTACGGCGGCGCGGCACCCCATGGCGGCGGCGCGTTTTCAGGCAAAGATCCCAGCAAGGTCGACCGCTCGGCGGCCTACGCCACCAGGTATTTGGCCAAGAACGTGGTGGCGTCCGGCCTCGCCGATCGCTGCACCATCCAAGTCGCATATGCCATCGGCGTCTCTCATCCGCTGTCGGTCTATGTCGATACCCACGGGACCGGTGAGGTCGACGAGGAAAAGTTAGCCGACGCCTTGCGCGAGGTGATGGATCTGAGCCCGCGCGGTATTCGTGAACATCTCGGCCTGAGCCGACCGATCTATGCGCGCACGGCCGCCTACGGGCACTTCGGCCGCGAACCCGACGCCGACGGCGGTTTTTCTTGGGAAAAGACCGATCTATCAGACACCTTGCGCAACGCGTTCTAGCAGCGTACGGCGGGAGCAAGTGCCCCGCCCGCAAAACCACCGGCGCATGAGGCTATGGGTGCGCACGTGCCAAATTCCGATTCGCGTTTTCACGGTCGCCGCCGCGGCCGGCGATTGCGCGCACATCGCGAAGAATTGCTTACCACCCTGCTGCCGGCGCTCGAAATTTCGCTGCCGTCGGATGACAGCACGCTCGTTCCGCAGGAACTTTTTAAGCAGCCGGTGCGCGAGATTTGGCTCGAAATCGGTTTCGGCAACGGCGAACATTTGTTCTGGCAGGCGCAACACCATCGCGATGTTGGGTTGATTGGCGCGGAACCCTATCGCAACGGCGTCGCCCGTTTGCTCTCCTACATCGGCGACAGCGACGTTGAGAATATCCGCATTGTGCCCGACGATGTGCGGCCGCTGTTGCGCCACCTGCCGCCCGCCTCGCTGGGTCGGGTGTTTATCCTGTTCCCCGATCCGTGGCCGAAGGCGCGCCACCACAAGCGGCGGCTGGTGAGCGAGCAAACCCTCGATCAATTGGCAACGCTCATGGCCGACGGTGCCGAGCTACGCCTGGCGACCGATGACGTGGACTATCTGGGGTGGATGCTGCGGGTTGGGCTGGCTCACCCCGATTTCGAGTGGCTGGCCCGGCGGCCCGATGATTGGCGCCAACGGCCCGACGACTGGCCGGCGACGCGGTACGAGGAAAAAAACCGCAGCGGCGGTCTCGGGCCGGTCTTTCTGCGATTTTGCCGACGTGGGCGGAAATAGGCAAAATGCGTTGTAACGCTTGCGTTTTTACCGATCTTGCCTATATATAGCGCAACAAATCCCGGAAGCTTGGGAACAGGCGAACAAGGGGTGGCCCGGAAAAAGCCGGTGCCGCCTTTTTTGTTGCGAATTGCCGCGCCCCAGCGCGGGATTTGGTGGGCGTAGACGAGACAACGACGTAAATGAGCCTTATCAGCGATACGGCGCAGACCGATACCGTTCTGGAACTGATCGAACCCTCTTTGACCGATCTCGGTTACGAGGTGGTGCGGGTGCGATTCCATGGTGACGGCCGGCCGGTCTTGCAGATCATGATCGATCGCGCCGACGGCGCCGATGTGACGGTCGACGACTGCACCCTGGTGAGCCGAACGGCATCCGTACTGCTCGATGTGTCCGATCCGATCGCCGGCGCTTACGAGCTCGAAGTGAGCTCGCCGGGCCTCGACCGGCCGCTGACCCGGGCCAAGGACTTCGAGAGCTATAGCGGCAACGAAGCCAGGATCGAACTGAAGACCGACATTGAAGGGCGCCGCCGGTTTCGCGGCCGGCTTCTCGGACTGGACGGCGATGTGGTGCGCATGGCGGTGCCGCTTGACACGGTCGAAACCGAATTTGCGTTGCCCCTGGCGGCAATCGCGAAAGCAAAACTAGTACTAACCGATGAACTGCTCGCCGCCGGACAGCGGGGCAGAACCAACCGAGGGTAAAGGCTATGGACGGTGGTCCCAGCAGAATCGAAATGTTGGCTGTCGCCGATGCGGTGGCGCGCGACAAGGGGATCGAGCGCGAAGAGGTGCTGGAGGCGATGGAACAGGCCATCCAGAAGGCCGGTCGCTCCAAATACGGTCCCGAGCACGATATCCGGGTGGCGATCGATCGCGACACTGGGCACATCTCGCTGGCCCGCTATCGCGAGGTAGTCGACGAGGTCGAGGATGAACACACGCAGTTGACCGTCGATCAAGCGCTCCGCGAAAAGTCCGATGCGGCTGTCGGCGATTTTTTGATCGACGAACTGCCGCCGATCGATTTCGGCCGGATCGCCGCACAAACGGCCAAACAGGTCATCGTCCAGCGGGTCCGCGACGCCGAACGCGAGCGCCAATACGAAGAGTACAAGGATCGCGCCGGCGAAATCGTCAACGGCTTGGTGAAACGGGTCGAGTACGGCAACGTGACGGTCGATCTGGGCCGTGGCGAAGCGGTATTGCGCCGTGACGAAAGTCTGCCCCGGGAAAACTTCCGCACCGGCGACCGGGTGCGCGCTTATATCTACGACGTCCGGCGCGAACCACGCGGACCGCAGATTTTCCTGACCCGCACACGGCCGGAGTTCATGAAGGCCTTGTTTGCTCAGGAAGTGCCGGAAATTTATGACGGCATTATCGAGATTCGCTCCGCCGCGCGCGATCCGGGCAGCCGCGCGAAAATCGCCGTGATCTCGAAAGACAGCTCGATCGATCCGGTCGGCGCCTGCGTTGGCATGCGTGGCAGTCGTGTTCAGGCGGTTGTCGGCGAGCTGCAGGGCGAAAAGATCGACATCATTCCATGGTCGCCGGACACCGCGACATTCGTCGTCAACGCTCTGGCCCCGGCCGAGGTGACCAAGGTCGTACTCGACGAGGACGCCCATAAAATCGAAGTCGTCGTGCCCGACGAGCAATTGTCGCTGGCGATTGGTCGCCGCGGCCAAAATGTTCGGTTGGCGTCGATGCTGAGTGGCTGGGATATCGACATCCTGACCGAAGAAGAGGAATCGCGGCGCCGCCAGGATGAATTCAATACGCGTAGTCACATGTTCATCGAAGCCCTCGACGTCGAGGATGTGATCGCGCACCTGCTGGTCACCGAAGGTTTTGCCACCGTCGAAGAGGTAGCGTTCGTACCGCTCGACGATTTGTCGAGCATCGAAGGATTCGACGACGAGATTTCCGAAGAGCTGCAGGCGCGGGCGCGGGCCTGGCTGGAAGAACGCGACACGGCGCTCGACATCGAGCGCAAGAAACTTGGGGTCGAAGACGCGGTGGTCGGCATTCCCGGCCTGTCGTTGACCCAGATCGTGTTGCTCGGCCGCAAGGGGAACCGCACCGTCGAGGATGTCGCTGGACTGACCCCGGATGAATTGCGGTTCTTGCTAATGGAAATCGAAACCGAGGTCAGCGTCGACGACTTGTGGGAGATGTCGGACAACGACGTCGGCCGACTGGTGCGGCACAGCCCGCTGCATGCCGATGAAGCGAATACGGTCATTATGGCGGCCCGGCAGATGGTTTATGGCGACGAAGTGCTTACACCGGAACCTGAGCCGGAAGCCGACGTCGCGGAAGAGGTTGCGGCAGAGGCCGCGGCCGGCGCCGATGCGACCAAGACCGAGGCGGAAGCGCTGTTTCGCCCGCAGCCCGGCGCCGGCGAGTGAGCGACGGGAAGGCGTATGAACGAGATGTCGGTAGTCGAAAACAGCATCGAACGGCCCGGGCCGCGGCGCCGCCACGCGCCAACGCGCCGGTGCATCGTGACCGGCGATACGCTGCCACGCGAGATGCTCATTCGATTTGTGGTCGGTCCTGACGATACCGTTGTACCCGATCTCGCCGAACGGCTGCCGGGGCGCGGTTTGTGGGTAACCGGACGCCGCGATATCGTCGCGCAAGCTTGCGCTAGCGGCGCGTTTCGCCGCGCCGCGCGCCGGGCGGTGTCGCCGCTGGTGGGGCCGCAAGGTGAGGATTTGGCCGCGCTGGTAGAGGAGCTGTTGACGCAGCGATGCCTCGATGCCCTCGGCTTGGCGCGCCGGGCCGGCAAGCTGGTCGTCGGTTTCGATCAGGTGCGGGCGGCGCTTAAAAGCATGGCGGCCAATGGCGACGCACCGGGCAATGCGGCTATCCTGTTGACCGCTCGAGACGCGGCGGCGGATGGTCGCGATAAACTTGCCGCTCTGGCTAATCGCATCGCCGAAAGTGGCGCGCAGATTACCCAAGTGGCGTTATTCGATGCTAAAACGCTGGGCAGCGCGGTCGGTCGTGATCAGGTTGTTCACGCGCTGGTAGAGACCGATGCGGCCGGCAAGCGGCTGCAGGCCGAAATGCGGCGTTTGGCGATCTATCGCGGCACAACACTGCTGGTGCAAGATGGGGGTGCCAGTTCAGCGCCCTCCGATGTGGTTGATATGGAATAAGGCAATGGCGACGACGACTGAAGAAGAAACCAAAAAGAAAAAACCGCTGACTCTGTCGCGCCCGGGCCGACTTGAGCTTAAGAAGACCGTCGAGGGCGGCCAGGTTAAGCAAAGCTTCAGCCACGGCCGGTCGAAGACGGTCACCGTCGAGGTCAAGAAGAAGCGGACCTTCCGTCAGGACGCCGGCGGCGAAATGACCGAGGTCAAGGCGCAGCCGGAACCCGCCGCGGCTCCAGAGGCGCCGGTCGAACAGCCTGTCGAGGAGCCCGTAAGCGAAGCGCCGCCGGCGCGCACGCTGACCGAAGCGGAGCAAGCGACCCGTGTTCGTGCACTGGAAGATGCCCGCAAGGCCGCCGAGGAAGCGCGCATAGAAGCCGAGCAGCGCGCCCGCGAGGAGGCCGAGCGCGCGGCGTCTCAGCCAGCTGTACCCGAAGAAGCCGGAGAACCGGCTGAGGCGGCCGCAGAGCCCGTCGCCAAGACCGTCGAGGAGCTGCGGCGCGAAGAAGAAGAAGCGCGCCGCGCGGTCGAGGAAGAGGCTGCCCGTACCGCGGAAGAGGCGGCGCAACGCGCCGCCGAGACTGCCCGCCGCCGCGCCGATGCGGAAACGGAGGTGGCCGAGGAAGCGCCGGCGCGCGGCCGCGGTCGTGCGGCTGGCCGCGCCGAAGGTCGCGGCGGAGCCAAGCCTGCCGGCGAACGGCGCCGGCGCAGCGGCAAGCTGACCATTTCCGAAGCGCTCGACGAAGACGGCGGCGCACGCCAGCGGTCGGTGGCGGCCTTCCGCCGCCGCCAGGAGCGCGAACGCCAACGCGTGCGTCGTGAAGCAGGTGGGGTGCAGCCGCAGCAAAAGATCGTTCGCGACGTGTTGATTCCCGACACCATCACCGTTGGCGAGCTGGCCAACCGCATGGCGGTACGGGGCAACGAAGTGATCAAGTCGCTGATGAAGATGGATATCATGGCGACGATCAACCAGACGATCGATCAGGAGACGGCGCAACTCGTGGCCGAGGAATTCGGCCACACCGTGAAGCTGATTTCGGCCGCCGACGTTGAAATCGGACTTGGCGCGGCGGTCGAGGACGATGAAAGCGCCGGTTCGCCGCGCGCACCGGTGGTCACCATCATGGGCCATGTCGACCACGGCAAAACCTCGCTGCTCGACGCCCTGCGTGAGACCGATGTGGTGAGCCGCGAAGCGGGTGGAATCACCCAGCATATCGGCGCCTACCAGGTGGAAATTGCGTCGGGCGAGAAGATCACCTTCTTGGATACGCCCGGCCACGCCGCCTTTACATCGATGCGCCAGCGCGGCGCCCACGTCACCGACATCGTTATCCTGGTTGTCGCGGCCGACGACGGCGTGCAGCCGCAGACGGTCGAGGCGATCAACCATGCCCGCGCCGCCGAGGTGCCGATCATCGTCGCGATCAATAAGGTCGACCGGCCGGAAGCCGACCCAACGCGGATCAAGAATGAATTGCTGAACCACGAGATCGTCCCGGAAGAAATGGGCGGCGAGGTGCAGTGCATCGAGGTATCGGCAATCGAAAAGACCGGTCTCGAGGATCTCACCGAGGCGATCGCGCTGCAGGCGGAAATCCTCGAACTGAAATCCAACCCCGACCGCTTGGCGTACGGCGCCATCGTTGAAGCCAAGCTGGAGCGGGGCCGCGGCGCCGTCGCAACCGTCTTGGTGCAGGGTGGCACGCTCAGCATCGGCGATATCTTCGTCGCCGGCGCCGAATGGGGCCGTGTGCGGGCGATCATCGACGACCGGGGCGAGAATATCGACTCCGCCGGGCCGTCGATGCCGGTCGAAGTGCTGGGTTTCAACGGAACACCGCAAGCGGGCGACGATTTTGCCGTGGTCGAGAACGAGTCGCGGGCGCGCGAAATCACTGAGTACCGCGAGAGCGTGCTCAAAGATCAGCGCGCAGCGGCTGGGGCACGCGGTACCTTGGACGAAATGTTCCGGCAGATTACGGCAGGCGAAGCCTCGCTGGTGCCGGTCGTCATCAAGGCCGATGTGCAGGGTTCGGTCGAGGCGATCGTCGGCGCGCTGGAAAAAATGTCGACCGACGAGGTCAAGGTCCAAGTGCTCCATTCGGGTGTCGGCGGGATTACCGAGTCCGATGTGTCGTTGGCCGCGGCGTCGGCGGGACTGATCATCGGCTTCAACGTGCGCGCGGTACCCCAGGCGCGCGACCAGGCGAAACAGGGCGGCGTCGATATCCGCTACTACAACGTCATCTATAACGTGGTCGACGATGTCAAAGCCCTGCTGGAAGGCGAATTGGCGCCGACCTTGCAGGAAAACCATCTGGGCAACGCCGAAATCCGCGAAGTGTTCAGCGTCTCCAAGGTCGGCAAAGTGGCCGGCTGTATGGTCACCTCGGGAACCGTGCGGCGCGGCGCCAAGGTGCGCCTGTTGCGCGACAGCGTTGTCATCTACGAGGGCGAGTTGGCGCAGTTGAAGCGCTTCAAGGACGATGTCCGCGACGTACAGAACGGCTACGAATGCGGCATGGCGCTGGAAAACTATAACGACATACAGGTCGGCGATATCATCGAGTGTTACGAGGTCGAAGAGATCGCCCGTCAACTCGAGGCGAGCTGACCGGTTGTCGAACTAAGCAGGGCCGGCGGCGCGCCTTAATTGGCGCGCGTGGGTTGTGAATGTGCAGCCTCGGGGCGGCGTTGATCGCCCCGGCCGGTCGGCAGACGAGTTAATGGCATAGTAGATATGGCAAAACGCGCACCTGTTGCGCGCAGCGGCAAGGCTCCGAGCCAGCGCCAGCTGCGAGTCGGCGAAGAAATACGTCATATTTTGGCGGAGATGGTTGCTCGGGCCGAGTTTCGCGATCCCGATCTCGCCGGCCAATCGATCACCGTAACGGAAGTTCGGGTGAGCCCGGATTTGCGCAACGCGACGGTCTACGTGACCCCGCTGGCCGGCGATGCGAAGACCGTTGTGCCGGCGTTGCAGCGGGCCGCCGGTTTCCTGCGCGGCCAACTGGCCAGCGCGCTAAAGCTGCGCTACACGCCGAGCCTTAAATTCGAGCACGACGAGAGTTTCGACCAGGCCCAGCGGATCGGCGCGGTGTTACAGACGGCGGATGTCGAGCGTGATCTCGCCGAAGATGGAGACGGTAGTGGGGCGTAGGCGGCGCAGCGGCCAGCCAATCAATGGTTGGATCAACGTCGACAAGCCGATCGGCGTGACATCGGCGGCGTGCGTGAACCGGGTTCGCCGTGCCCTCGATGCGGCCAAGCTCGGCCATGCCGGCACCCTCGATCCGGCGGCGAGCGGCGTTCTGCCGATCGCCCTGGGCGAAGCGACCAAAACCATGCCGTACGTGGTGGATTCCAACAAAAAGTACGTATTCACCATAAACTGGGGCGAGCGGCGCGATACCGATGACGATCAGGGCCAGGTTGTCGAAACTTCCGATCGGCGGCCGAGCGAAGCCGAAATCAGGGCGGCGCTGCCGAAGTTTACCGGCGAGATCAGTCAGGTGCCGCCGGCCTACTCGGCGATCAAGGTGGACGGCGCGCGCGCCTATACGCTAGCGCGCGCCGGCGAGGACGTGGCCCTGGCGCCGCGGCAAATCTCGATCCTGGCGTTCGAACTGTTGGACATGCCCGACAGCGATTGTGCGCGCTTTGCGGTGGAAAGCGGCAAGGGCGCCTATATGCGCGCGTTGGCGCGCGATCTGGCGGCCGCGCTGGGCACTTGCGGCCATCTTTCCAACCTGCGCCGCAGTGCGGTCGGTCCGTTTAGCGAAGAGGATGCAATTTCACTGGAAAAACTGGAAGAACTTGGCCATAGTGCCGCCGCCTTCCCAACCTTGCTACCGATCGAGACCGCGCTGGACGGCATCCCGGCGCTGGCCCTATCGGTTAAAGAGGCAGCACAGCTGCGCAACGGGCAGGCGGTTCCGGTTCTGCGGCCGCAGGACCGGGAGCAAATCGAGGCGGTTGGCGATGCAGGCATCGTCCTGGCCGTCGAAGCGGCGACGCCGGTGGCGCTCGCCCGCGTCGACGGCATCCAGATCCGCCCGGTTCGTGTGTTAAACCTTTGATGCCGGGAGTAGATGCTCATGTCGATTACGTCTGAGCGCAAGGCGGAACTTATTAAGGAGTTCCGGACAAATGAAAGCGACACCGGATCACCGGAAGTTCAGGTCGCTGTCTTAACCGAGCGCATCTCTAATTTAACTGAACACTTGAAGGTCCATGCCAAGGACCATCACTCACGCCGCGGGCTGCTGATTATGGTCGGCCAGCGGCGCCGGCTGCTCGATTACACGCGGCGCAAAAGCGAAGACCGCTACAAAACTTTGATCGAGCGGCTTGGCCTCCGCCGATAGCGGGGGCGGCTCGCCTTGAAACAAGGCACGACATACCGATGCGGTCGCACAATCCGGCGCTACCGGTCGTACCCGCGCGGATCCGCCGCGCACACGCCACACGACGAAAATATAACCGGTGGTGTTTTCTCCCCCGCTTGGGCGCGGGGCGTCGTTTGGGCAGGGCCCAAACGGCCGACGTACGTTGGGAAAGATACCGATGTTCGATGTAGTTCGTAAGGAAATAGAATGGGGCGGGCGACCGCTCGTATTGGAAACTGGCCGTTTGGCCCGACAAGCCGATGGCGCCGTGATGGTGACATACGGCGAAACCTCGGCGTTATGCACCGCCGTTGGTGCAAAAGAGCCGAGAGTTGGGATCGACTTCTTCCCGCTCACCGTAAATTACCAAGAAAAGACGTTCGCCGCCGGCAAAATCCCCGGCGGTTTTTTCAAACGCGAAGGCCGGCCGACCGAGAAGGAAACGCTGACCTCGCGGCTGATTGACCGGCCGATCCGGCCCTTGTTCCACCCAAGCTACCGCTGCGAGACGCAAGTGATCACCACGGTGGTGTCGCACGATCTGGAAAACGACCCCGACATCGTTTCCTTGGTCGGCGCCTCGGCGGCCCTGACCATCTCCGGCTTGCCCTTCTTGGGCCCAATCGCCGGTGCGCGGGTGGGCTATATCAAC
Source organism: Alphaproteobacteria bacterium (assembly GCA_041633145.1). Taxonomy (GTDB): domain Bacteria; phylum Pseudomonadota; class Alphaproteobacteria; order UBA6615; family UBA6615; genus JBFKGW01. Next base: position 6,700 of record JBFKGW010000003.1, on the reverse strand, counting down.
GGCGATTACGTGCTCAATCCCCAGGCCGACGAGATGAACATGTCGGAGCTCGACCTGATCGTCGCCGGCACCCGTGAGGGCGTTCTGATGGTCGAATCGGAGGCGCATGAGCTGTCCGAGGAGATCATGCTCGGCGCCGTGATGTTCGGCCACAACGCCTATCAGGTGGTGATCGACGCCATCATCGACCTGGCCGAACAGGCGGCGAAGGAGCCGCGGCCGATCGAGGAGACGCCGCAAGAGGTGCTCGATCTGGCCGAAAAAGTGCGCGGGCTCGGCGAGGCCGGTCTGCGCGAGGCCTATAAGGAGACGGTCAAGCAAGTCCGCCAGAACAAGGTGGCGGAAGCCAAGCAGGCGGTGCTCGACCAGCTCGAAGAAGAAGAGCTCGAGATCGTCGGCGGTCCGTTGAAGGATTTGGAAAAGGACATCGTCCGCCGCGACATCCTCGATACCGGCCAACGCATCGACGGTCGCGACACCAAGACGGTGCGGCCGATCGACTGCCAGGTTTCCATGCTGCCGCGCAGCCATGGCTCAGCGGTGTTTACCCGCGGCGAGACCCAGGCCCTCGCGGTGACCACGTTGGGCACCGGCCAGGACGAGCAGATCATCGACGCGTTGGAGGGCGAGTATCGCGAGCACTTCATGCTCCACTACAATTTCCCGCCCTATTCGGTCGGCGAGGCCGGCCGCATGTTTGGTCCCGGCCGGCGCGAGATCGGCCACGGTAAGTTGGCCTGGCGGGCGATCCGGCCCTTGCTGCCGTCGAAGGAGGATTTCCCCTATACCATTCGGGTGGTGTCGGAGATCACCGAATCGAACGGCTCGTCGTCGATGGCCACCGTGTGCGGCACATCGTTGTCGATGATGGATGCCGGGGTGCCGTTGAAGGCGCCGGTCGCCGGAATCGCCATGGGCCTGATCAAGGAAGAGGACGGCTACGCCGTGTTGTCCGACATCCTCGGCGACGAGGATCATCTGGGCGACATGGACTTCAAGGTGGCGGGCACCGAAACCGGGGTCACCTCGCTGCAGATGGACATCAAGATCACCTCGATCACCGAGGAGATCATGCAGATCGCCCTCGACCAGGCACGCGACGGCCGTCTGCACATCCTCGGCGAGATGGCCAAAGCGCTGACCCAGTCGCGCGAGGAGCTGTCGCGGCATGCCCCGCGCATCACCACCATGACGGTGCCGACCGACAAGATCCGCGACGTCATCGGCACCGGCGGCAAGGTCATCCGCGAGATCTGCGAAGAGACCGGCTGTAAGATCGACATCGACGACGAGGGCCTGATCAAAATCGCCTCGACCGACGGCGATGCCGCGATCCGCGCGATGGAGTGGATCAAGGGCATCGTCGCCGAGCCCGAGGTCGGGGTGATCTACTCCGGCAAGGTGGTCAAGGTGATGGACTTCGGCGCCTTTGTGAACTTCCTCGGCGCCAAGGATGGCCTGGTCCACATCTCCGAGCTCAAGAACGAGCGCGTCGGCCAGGTGACCGACGTGGTCAACGAGGGCGACGAGGTGAAGGTCAAGGTGATCGGCCTCGACGACCGCGGCAAGGTGAAACTGTCGATGCGCGTGGTCGACCAGGAGACCGGCGAGGAGCTCGAGGACACGCGGCCGCCGCGCGAGCCCCGTGAACGCTCCGGCAATGGCGATGGTGACGGTGGCGACCGCCGGCCGCGCCGCCGCCGGCCGCGCCGCGATCGCGACGCCGCGGAGTAACTACTAAGCATAGTTTTTAAAGCAGACGGCCCCGGAGCAATCCGGGGCCGTTTTTTATGGGTCGGCAGATAAGTCGCAAGCCATCAAAACGCGGTTGAGCGCGGCAATGTCATCCGCCCGCGCTAAACGGACGGCGCAGGTCATATTGTCGGTGTTGCGCTATTTGTCGCCGGGGTCGCCGTTTTCCGGCGGGTTCGGCATGCCGACGACGTTGAAACCGCAATCGACATAGTGCACCTCGCCGGTCACCGCACCCGACAGATCCGACAACAGGTACAAGCCGGCGCCGCCGACATCGTCGAGCACCACGTTGCGGCGCAGCGGGGCGACCTCGCGGTTATAGTTATAGACCTGCCGCGCCGAACCGACGGCGGAGCCGGCCAGGGTGCGCATCGGCCCGGCAGAGATCGCGTTGACGCGAATGCCGTCAGGGCCCAGATCGGCGGCGAGGTAACGCACCGAGGCTTCCAGCGCCGCCTTGGCAACGCCCATCACGTTGTAGTTGGGCATTACCTGCTGGGCGCCGTGATAGGTCAGCGTGACCATGGCGCCACCGTTGGTCATCTGGCGCGCCGCGCGCTGGGCCACCGCGGTGAACGAATAGGCCGAGACGTTCATGGTGCGCAGGAAATTGTCCTGCGAGGTGTCGACGTAGCGGCCCTTCAGTTCTTCCTTGTCGGAGTAGGCGATGGCATGGACGACGAAGTCGAGCCCGCCCCAGGCATCGCCAACCGCGGCGAAAGCCTTGTCGAGGCTCGCCGGTTCGGCGACGTCGCACTCGACGAGGGCCGCCGCACCGACCGATTCGGCGAGCGGCGCCACGCGTTTGGCAAACGATGCCGACTGGTAGGTGAAGGCCAATTCAGCGCCCTGAGCGGCCGCGGCACGGGCAATCCCCCAGGCGATCGAATGGTCGTTGGCGACCCCCATGATCAGGCCGCGCTTGCCTTGCATCAGCGTGCCGGTGGCGGGCAGCCGGGTCGCGGTCGTGGCCGCCGGTTTCGAGGCCGGCGTCGCTGGCGGTGTCGGGGCGAGTGCCTCAGCCATCGTAGCGCTTGAAGGCAAGAGTCGCATTGGTGCCGCCAAACCCGAAGCTGTTCGACATCACACAGGTTAAACCAGCGTCGTCGATTCGTTCGGTCACGATTTCAGCATCACCGGCGTCGGGGTCGAGGTCGTCGACGTTGGCCGACGCGGCAATGAAGTCATTGTCCAGCATAAGCAGCGAATAGATCGCTTCATGGGCGCCAGTGGCGCCTTGGCTGTGGCCGGTCAACGATTTGGTCGAGGAAATGCGCGGCCGATGGGCGCCGAACACTTCACCGATCGCCTGCAGCTCGATCATGTCGCCGACCGGCGTCGAAGTGCCGTGCGCGTTGATGTAGTCGACCGCGGTGTTGCCCAGATCCTTGGTCGCCATGCGCATGCACCGCACCGCGCCCTCGCCCGACGGGGCCACCATGTCGACGCCGTCCGAGGTGGCGCCGTAGCCGGCCACTTCGGCGTAGATCTTGGCGCCGCGCGCTTTCGCGCGCTCCAGCTCTTCGAGCACGACGACACCAGCGCCGCCGGCGATCACGAAGCCGTCGCGATTGACGTCGAAGGGGCGCGAGGCTTTGTCCGGCGTGTCGTTGTACTTCGAGGACAGTGCGCCCATGGCGTCGAACAGAACGGTAAGGGTCCAGTGCAACTCCTCGCCGCCGCCGGCGAAGACAATGTCTTGCTTGCCCCATTGGATCAGTTCGGCGCCGTTGCCGATGCAGTGGGCGCTAGTCGAGCAGGCCGAGCTGATGGAATAGCTCAAGCCGCGCATGTGAAACGCGGTCGACAGATTGGCCGAATTGGTCGAACACATCGATTTCGGCACCGCGTACGGGCCGACCCGCTTGGCGCCCTTTTCGCGCGCCACGTCGGCGGCACCCACCAAAGCCGAGGTTGACGGCCCGCCGGAGCCCATCACCAAGCCGGTGCGCTCGTCGGTGATCTCGGCCTCGCTGAGGCCGGCGACGTCGATCGCCTCCTGCATGGCGACGTAGTTATAGGCCGCGCCGTCGCCCATGAAGCGCCGCAGCTTGCGGTCGATGTGATCGTCGAGATTGATCATCGGCGCGCCGTGGATATGGCTGCGGAAACCGCGCTCAGCGTATTCCTCACAGAACACGATGCCTGAGCGACCTTCGCGCAGGCTCGACACCACTTCATCGGCGTTGCTGCCGATCGGCGAGACGATGCCCAGCCCGGTGACGGCGACGCGGCGTAGGTCGGCCATCACGCGCCTGCCTTCTCGCCTTCTGGAAACAAGCCGACGCGCAGGTTGGTCGCTTCGTAGACTTTTTCACCGTCGAGTTCGGCGTAGCCGTCGGCGATCGCCAGTGTGAAGGCGCGCTTGATCACCTTGCGCACGTTGATGTGGTAGCGCAGCAGTTTGCCGTCTGGCTTGACCTCGCCGGAGAACTTGACCTCGCCGACCGACAGCGCCCGGCCCGGTCCCGGCCGTTTCAGCCACCCGAGGAAGAAACCGAGCATCTGCCACAGGGCGTCAAGCCCCAGGCAGCCTGGCATCACCGGATCGCCCTCGAAATGGCATTGGTAGAACCACAAATCCTCGTCGACATCCATTTCGGCGATGATTTCGCCCTGCCCGTGTTCGCCGCCGTCGTCGTTGATCTTGACGATGCGGTCGAACATCAGCATCGGCGGTAGCGGCAGCCGCGCGTTGCCCGGTCCAAACAACTCGCCATGGGCACACTGCAACAGATCTTCATAGGTAAAACTGGATTTCGATGACAGGTCATCCATACTCGTCGGCCCGATGCTTGGGTAACACAGTGCGCCATGCGGCGGATTCGCGGCGCACTGTAACGCAGAACGGCGGTTGTCAAAACCAGACTTTCATACCTTGCCCGCTCGTGTCAGCAATGACCAGCGGAGGGTTCGTCGTCGGTTCGGTGAAATTGTCCATGAACACCATGGTAGTGGCGAAAAATACAGTAAATATTATGGAGTTAACCAATTGTTTCGAAAAATTCCTCTTTACACAATAGGGTAACAATACTTATTTTAAGGCATGACCGAGGTTTCCTCAGGACGGCCCGAACGGCCCTTCGCAGACGCGCTGCGGCGACTCAAAAAGGCCGAGTTGCGACCCACCCGCCAGCGTCTGGCGTTGGGTAAGCTCTTGTTTGACGGCGGCGACCGCCATGTGACGGCGGAGACCCTGCACGATGAGGCGTCTCGCCAAGGCATCCGCGTGTCACTGGCAACCGTCTACAATACGCTCAATCAATTCACCGCTGCCGGACTGTTGCGCGAGGTCGTCGTCGCGCCAGGACGTTCTTATTTCGACACCAACATTACCGACCACCATCACTTCTTTTATGAAGACGATGGCGCCTTGGAAGACATTCCCGGCGACGCAATCACCATGGCAACGTTGCCCGAGCCGCCCACTGGCGCGCGGGTTCAGCGGGTCGATGTGGTGGTCCGCCTGCGCCGCGACGAGCCGTCATCCGACTGAAAATCGTCAAAAATTAAAACACTAAAATAAAAACACTATAAAGCGGTTTAGAATTCATCTAAACTGTTGACACGGTCATTTGCGTGGCCCATATTGGTTTGGTGACAACGGCAACTGCCGTGCCGCTTTTGCCACAGCGGGTACAGGATCAACGCTATCATTCCAGGGAAAGGAGAGTGCGATGTCGCTCAAAGGCAGCAAGACAGAGGATAACTTGAAGGACGCCTTCGCCGGCGAAAGCCAGGCCAACCGGCGCTATCTTTACTTCGCTCAGAAAGCCGACGTCGAAGGCTATAACGACGTCGCTGCGGTGTTCCGGTCGACCGCGGAAGGTGAAACCGGCCATGCCCACGGCCATCTAGAATTTCTTGAAGAGGTCGGCGACCCGGCAACCGGCGAGCCGATCGGCTCGACCACGCAAAACCTGGGCGCGGCGATCGCTGGCGAGACCCACGAATACACCGATATGTATCCAGGCATGGCGCGGACCGCCCGCGAAGAGGGCTTCGAGGAGATTGCCGACTGGTTCGAAACGCTGGCCAAGGCTGAAAAGAGCCACGCCGGCCGGTTCCAGAAGGCGCTCGACGAACTGGACTAACGCCCGTTCGAACCACATACCGTGCGCGGGTTCGGTCCGCACAGTGCGCCGCCGGACCCCGCCACGGTTTACTAAAGACTGTAGGTACCGGTGGAAGTAAGCTGCCGCGCTGGGCGCGGACAGTGAACGAAGAAGGTGCGTCATGACCGATAACAGCGACAATGGCGGCACGGCCGCCGCGCCCACCGAAGGCAGCTTGGGGGCGCCGACCCGCCACCCGATAGCCTGGCATGACCCCGATTTTTACGACGAGGAGAAGCTCGACGCCGAACTGCGTCGGGTCTTCGATATCTGCCATGGCTGCCGCCGCTGCTTCAATCTTTGCGACAGCTTTCCCCGCTTGTTCGACCTAATCGACGAATCGGAATCGGGCGAGCTCGATACCGTCGATAGCAAGGACTTCAAGCCGGTCGTCGACGCCTGCACCCTGTGCGACATGTGCTTTATGACCAAATGTCCGTATGTGCCGCCGCACGAGTTCGATCTCGATTTTCCCCACCTGATGTTGCGCTATCGCGCAGTCGAGAATCGCAAGAAGCAAGTCCCCTTCGCCCACCGCCAGTTGACCAAGACCGACCGCAACGGACGCATGGCGGGCAGCGTCGCCGGCCTCGCCAATTGGGCGTCGGATGTGGGCAACAAGATGACGCGTCCGGTGATGGAGGCGACGGCCGGGGTCGACCGGCGCGCCGCACTGCCGAAATTCTACGGCAAGACCTTTACGGCGCGCGCGAAGTCCGGCGTGCCGGCGGTCAATACCGCGGCCCCCGCGCACGGCCGCAAGGCGGCGCTCTACGCCACCTGTTTCGTCAACTACAACAATCCCGCAATGGGCGAGTTGACCCGCAAAG
>JBFKGW010000002.1:0-21742 GCA_041633145.1 Alphaproteobacteria bacterium | reverse complement strand
TCACCTGCGGGCTCGACTTGTCGGCGATATCCATAATGAACAGGCCGCCGTCGAGGTAGCACATGTACAGCCGGTCCGGGCGCTCCGGGTAGACGTTGGTGTTGTGCGCGCGGTAGCCCGAGTTGAATTGCGGATGGCGCGGCGGCGGCGGCGCGTTATCGCCCTCGCGGGTGCCGGGGTACCACCAGCGGCCGGCTTCGACCGGGTTGGCCGGATCGCGCACATCGATGCACATATAGAACTGGTCGTCGAGCGGATCGGTCGGCACGAAATCGGCGTGTCCAGCGGCGCAATGAACATACTCGCCGTCGGCGAACCACAGCTGGTGCACGCCGCGCGAATGGGGGCCGGAACAATCGAAAAACGAGATCGATTTGGGCTCCTCCGGCGACGACAGGTCGAACAGTTCGACGCCGGCCGGCTCCATGCCTTTGCCCTTGGTCTGGTAGGCGACGGCCATGATATCGCCGGTTACCTCGAGCGAGTTGGAGCGCATGTCCATATGCGGCAGCTCGGTCTGCACGATGACTTTGGGATTCTTGATGTCGCTCACGTCGACGCCGGTGAAGTTTTTCGGCGCTGACTCGTGCGCCAGCCAAAGTATGCGCCGGCCGTCGCCGGCCACCTGCATGCTCATGCCTTCGCCCATGCCGCCGAACCCGACCAGCGTGTCCTGGGCGATAAGTTTCATATTCTTTGCTTCTGCTTGCGCCATAGTGTTCCTCTGTTGATCTGCCATACGCTTGGGCCGGTGGGCCTGCTGGCCCCCCGGGGTTTAGTGATTTTTTATTTTCCGGCGTCCTGCCTTAGTCGTCTTTGACCTCGACGAATTCGTCGTGCTGCTCGCTGAAGTCGGGCGCTGCCTCGGCGCCGGCCGCGACCGTCTCCCACGCCTTCGGTCGCAGCGCAAAGTAAAGAGCGCCCAGGATCATCACGATGATGATCAGCGAGACCGGCCGTCCCGCGAGGAAGGGGATAACGTTGCCGTCGGTCAGCGTGAGCATATTGCGGAAGCCCTGTTCGGCGATGGGGCCCAGGATGACGCCGAGCAAGATGCCCGCGGGTGAGAAGTTATACTTCTGCGCAAAATAGCCGACGACGCCGAACGCCACCATGATCCACACGTCGTTCGGATTGCCGCTCGCGGTAAAGGTCCCGACCACGCAGAAAATCATGATGACCGGCGCGAGGATGCCCCGCGGCACCAGCGTGCAATAGGCCAGCGTTCGCGCCATAAGTCCCGCGATGCCGCCCATTAGAACGTTGGCGAGCACGAAGCCCCACATCACCGTGTAGATGATTTCCGGCGTTTTGCGGAACAGGGTGTCGCCCGGTTGCAATCCATGGATCATCAAAGCGCCGAGAATGACCGCAGCGGAAATGCCGCCGGGAATACCGAGCACGAACATCGGAATGAGCGAGGTCCCGGTCACGCCGTTGTTCGAGGCTTCGGTGGCGGCCACCGCCTTGATCTCGCCCTTGCCGAACTGGTCGCCGGGCTTGCCGCGCTGGATCTCCCACGAATAGGCGATCCATTGGGCAACGCTGCCACCGGCCGCCGGAATGATGCCCATAACGAGTCCGGTTATCCAACCGCGCACCAGCGACCAGCGGCAATGGATGATCTCGCTAAATTTCGGCCAGATATTCCAGCTCAGCTTCGACTTGCCGGAAATGTTCGAATGCGGGCTGCCCTCGCACAGGGTGAGGGCCTGGGCAAAAGCAAACAGGCCAATCACCGTCGGCAGAATGCCGACGCCCGACAGCAGGCCGGTTACGCCGTAGGTGAACCGCGGGAACGCGGTCATATTGTCGATGCCGATAGTGGCGATGAACAGGCCGAGCATGCCGGCGGCAAGACCGCGCAGCAATGCCCCGAACGACACCGCCGCAATGGCGGTGAGACCGAGAATGGCGACCAGGAAAAATTCCGCGGGGCCGAACAGCAAGGAAACGCGGGCCAGCGGCGGCGCCAGAAACAGCAATGCGAGGCCGCTGATCAGGCCCCCCATAACCGACGCGAAGGTGGCTATGCGGATCGCTTCGATCGCCTTGCCGCGTTTCGTCATCTCGAAGCCTTCGATCGAGGTCGCGGCGGAGGCCGACGTTCCGGGTGCGCGCAGCAGGATCGCCGTGAAAGAACCGCCGTAAAGGCCGGCGGCATAGGTGGAAACCATCATAATGAGGGCGGTCTGGGGCTCCCAGGTGAAGGAGATGGGGATCATCAGCGCGATCGCCATGGGCGGGCCAAGACCTGGAATGGCGCCGATGATCAGACCGACAACAATGCCTATGAGCATGGCGCCCAAATTCGCCAGGGAGATCACGTCGCCCAAATGAGAGAAAGCTTCCATTGCTGTTAGTTCCCCTGGTGGAGCATTGTAACTGTGCCGGATATTGCCGCGGTCATAGCAAGAATCCCTGGGGTAGGTCCGCGCCCAGGGCGATCGTGAAAAAGCCGTACATGAGCGGAAACAGCACGAGCGCGACTGCTGCCATGACCTTGAAGTTCCGAATTCCGGTCATGAAGGTGATCAGGAAATAGAACACGAACGAAGACACGTAGAACCCGATACGAAAGACGGCGAAGGCATAAATTATCGCCACGATCATGACGTAGATCGGCTTCAGAGCGCGATAGGAAAAGTCGAACCGGACCTCGCCTTCAAATTTCTCGTCGTGCGTGAAGAATGAGCGCGCCAGCATGATGAGCGCCAGCAAAATAATGACATATTCAGTGAACTGCGGAAATGCGCCGGAGGTGCCTGGCCACCCGATCGACTGCACAAGAAAAATCACAGCCACCACGATCATTCCGATCGCGGTCAGGCGTTCGGCGGCTAGTTTGCTCATGTGTGGGGCCCCCAAGGTTGCGTGCCGGACGACCGCTGCTTTGTGTTAACGGCGCAGGCCGGACGGTCAGGTCCGCAGATGCGAAGAGCGCCGCCGCGCCCCGTCAGAACTCCAGCGGGACGCGGCGGTTGTCTCAAAATCGGCCGCGAAAACGACCGGCTATTGCGGCTGCTCCCAGTAGGCGGCCCGTTCGGCAACCTTCTGGCCGGCGCGCAACAACTCCCACATATCGTCACCTTTGCGGAACATCAGGAAGTTGCGGTTAGCCCGTTCCTTCTGCTGATATTCCGGATTGTTCATCGCCCGCTCGATCGCCGCGAGGAAAACAGCACGCTTCTCGTCCGACAGGCCGTTGGCCGTCGCCAAGGTGCGGCCGGCATAGGTGATGTTCGGGGCGCCGGTAATTTCCTGGAAGGTCGGCACGCTCGGCAGCAGGATCCAGGGCTCGTCGTGCAAAACGGTGATCGGCCGCATTTTACGTTCCATCACACCGTTGATGTAGAAGCCGACATTGCCGGCAACCAAATCGGCGGTCTTGCCGAGCAGTTGCTGGATCTTGCCGTTGTCGCCCGTGTCGCTGAACAGCATTTTGACGTTACCCAGTTCGGGAACGGACTTAGCCGCAAACGCCATGCCGACATGGTCGTCACCGCCATGGCTGCCCACCGCAACGACCACGGGTTTGGTCTTGGCGTATTCGATGACGTCTTGCAGTGTCTTGAAGCGGTCATCGTCCCAGCGAACCAGCCACAGGCCGGGGTCATAGGAGTGCCACGCCAGGAAATTAAAAGACTCCAGTGTTTCCTTGCGCTTCATCTGCGGATTCAGCATCGAAAAGATATGCGGAATGTTGACGACCGCCAATTTATGGTCGTCTTTTTCGCCATCCCATTCGTTGACGACCTGGCTCCACGATACCCAGCCGCCGCCGCCGGCTACGTTAACGACCTTGACCGGCACACCCAGTTCCTCGGAAAGGTACGGCGCGAACAGACGGAACGTGCGGTCGGCGCCGCCACCCGGCGCGAACGGCACCTGGATGAGGACCGGCTTGTTCGGGAATTTCTCCTGCGCGTGCGCACCGGTTGTTCCCAACAGGCTTAGGCCTGCCATCGCGATTGCCGCGACAGCCATATACATACACTTTTTGAGCGAAATCATTGAGTTCTCCCTTGTTACGTACCGGATGATCGTTGGACGGCTTTGTTTCCCAGGTCGAGGGGGCCACACCCATAAAGTGCGAGTACGAGACCCAGAGTTCCGGCACACATTGTTTCGAAGGCTACAGCCGTAACTTCGCGGCAGTCAAGGATTTGATTCGCCGCGCTTTTCGCGCTGCAGCGATGGCCGGCGGGTCGCGCAAGTTTCGATCCAAAACCAACTCATGAACGACACGAAACTGGTTGAATTAAGCCAGGCTTGGCCGCCAAGTTATTCGCCTCGGAACTGTCGCCGCCCGCTCTTAAAAGGCCCTCTGAGCGACTTCGTGCCCGCCGGCCTCGTTTTAATCGAAACGCTCGCGGACACGCGCCAACGATCACTCATCGCGCTTTCGGATGTAGCAGCGTCGACAGCCTACGCACAGCGCGCGCGGATGCGCGCTGGCGCGGGACGGCGGGTGGCACACGCGTAACTCGTTGCCGGGTCAAATCTGACGATGCTGACGGTGCAACATAGCCGGCTTGACCGCTCGCTTGCGCGCCCATTAACATTTTAGTGAGGTGATGTGCGGTCGCTTGCAAATGTTCAAAATCACGACTCTACTGTTCGGCCGAATATGGCTTACGGAAATGCCCGTCTGGGTTACGCAAAAATAAGTGCTTGAAGTTCGGGCGGAGCAAAACGGGAATTTTCTAAAAGTGGCATAGTTTTCCGAAAGTGATATAGTTTCGTCACCGTTTGGTTCGTGGCATGCAAGCCAATCGTCAATAGGGAGGACACGCAGTGCAAAAGATTAAATGGGCGGATTTATCGCGCCGTCAGATTATGAAGGCGGGCGCGATGGCAGCCGCCACAGGTGCTTTGCCGACGGCGTTAACGTCGCCGGCGCTTGCCGGGGCTGAAGAAGACCGGATCATCGCGCAAGCCAAGAAATTAGGTGCCGCTGAGCTCACCGGCATCCTTTGGTCAAACTATCAGGTTGCCATCTCACCGGTTGTGGGTGCCTTCCAGGAGGCAACCGGAATCAGCCTGCCGAAGATTCAGGACATCAGCACTTTCGATATTCCGCAGCGTGCGATGGCTGAAGCACTGTCGAAATCGCCCGAATTCGACTTCTTCCATCTCGACTCCAACATGATCCCGTCGCTGGCGTCAGCTGGTCTTCTGGAGCCGTTGGACGACTACATGGAAGCCGCCGGGTTCAAGATCAATGCGGTCGGCGACTTCGCCAAGTTCATGACCTACAAGGGCAAGACCTACGGCATGCCGACCGACGGCAACGTCCATGTGCAGTTCATTCGCAAGGATCTGTTCGAGAATCCGGACGAGCAAAAGGCCTTTGCCGACAAGCATGGCCGCGAAATGACGTGGCCGGGGACTTGGGAAGAAGAGCTCGAGCTGATGAACTTCTTCACCCGTCCCGACGACAATATCTGGGGATCAGCCAACCTGCGCGACCGCGGGTCCAGTATGGCGTGGTTCTATATGTACCTGCACAGCGCCGGCGGCTTCCCGTTCGACGATGACATGAACCCGACGCTCAATACGCCGGAAGGCGAGTATGCGGTTCAGACCTATTTGAACGTCAAGTCGGCTTCGCATCCGGAAGCGGCCGGTTGGGGCACACCACAGATGATCCCGCGGATCATCAACGGCAACGCCTTCTCCTGCCAGTACTGGGACGGCATCATCGCGCTGGCGGAAAATCCGGATAAGTCGAAGACCGCCGGCAAATGGAATTACGGCCTGGTGCCGGGATCCGACTTCAGCGGCAAGCGGCTGCATCGTTCGGTTTCAACGCCGATCGTTGCGGTCGTCGTCAATCGCCACAGCCCGCGCAAGGCGCAGATGGCCCACTTGGCTATGTATTTGGCGACCGCGGCGAACAGCGCGGTGATCGTCGGCGACCCGGTGAACACGTTCCACGATCCGTGGCACGTCGATCACTTCAAGCCGGGTTCCAAGCCGTTCAACACCTATACGGCGGGTGGCATGGAGGCGATCGAGCGGAACCTGAAAATTACCACGCCGCCGATCTATCTGACCGGTCTGCTCGAGTTCGAAACCGAGCTCAAGCGCAACATCTCGGAAGCCTATACCGGCGACAAGACGGCCAAACAGGTCGTCAAGGACACCGAGGATGCGTGGAAGCGCACGGTTCGCCGTATCGGTAAGCGCAAACTCAAAGAAGAGCTGGCGACTTACAAGTCACTGTTCCCGTCGGTCGATTCGGCCTGATTGGAAAGTCTGTTACTGCCGGCTTAGTGGCTGGCACGAGAAAGGGGGTGGCAATTGGCCACCCCCTTTTTTATGTGCATTGCCTTATCCCGCCCGGCACCCCTTGAGATCCCAGGTATTTCTGCGGCCCTCGGTGTCGTTTCGTGTCGCAGGGGCGCAATACACTTGGTAATAGGCGTGCAACTGTTAGCTAGATATGGTTAATGAATCGTTGCCGGTGTTAACTATGTTTTTTCTTATGTTGATTAACGTGGCGCCTCGCCCACAGACGGTGGCCCTGTATGCGTGAGGGCGGACGGCTGTGCGAGCGCAGAGGAGTAACGGTGGATGACCTCGCGCATTGATACGCGACGCAAACAGTTGATCGATCAAGTCGCGCAAAGGGCGCGAAGCTCGTTCAAGGGCCGCAGCGGTGAGTTGGCCGAAACCTTTGTGCGCACGTTTTATGCCAACGTGCCGCCGACCGATATTGCACAACAAAGCGTGGACAATCTTTATGGCGCGGCAGCGTCGTTTTGGGAGTTCGCGCAGAAGCGCAAACTTGGTCGCCCCAAGATTCGCATTTTCAATCCGTCGGAGAAGGAACATGGCTGGCAGACCAGCCATACCATCATCGAGATCCTCAACGACGACATGCCCTTTCTCGTCGACTCGGTTACCGCCGAGTTGAACTACCAGGGTCTCACGGTTCATCTGGTCATTCACCCGATCATCAGTATCGAGCGGGATAAAACCGGCAAATTGATCGACTGCACCGGCTCGCCTAAACGCGCGCCGGCGGGCGGCAAGCTTGAAAGTTTGATGCATTTTGAGGTCAACGAACAGACCGATCCGGCAAAAATCGCACGCATCACCGCGCGGCTCGAAACGATCCTCGCCGATGTTCGCGCTGCCGTCGAAGACTGGCCGAAAATGCGCGACGCTGCCAGCGGCATTCTCGAAGGTTTACGCGCCCAGCCGCCACAGCTGCCGTTGGAAGATGTGAAGGAGGCGGAAGCGTTTCTCGAGTGGGTCTGTGACGACCATTTTACATTTCTCGGTTATCGCGAATACGACCATGTCGGCACTGGCAAAAACCAGAAACTCAAGGCGGCGCCCGGCGCGCTCGGCGTATTGCGGGATCCGGAGCGCAGCATTTTCGAGCGCTGGGCGGACAACGAGCCGTTACCGCGCGATATCCGTGCATTCATGCGCCAACCCCAGCTGTTGATGCTGACCAAGGCGAACCAGCGCTCGACCATACACCGGCGGGTTCATATGGACGTCATCGGCATCAAGAAGTTCGATGCCGCCGGAAAAGTCGTCGGCGAAAGAATGATCGTCGGCCTGTTTACCTCGGCCGCCTATAGCCGCTCGCCGGTCGGCATTCCGCTGCTCCGCCAGAAAGTGGCCAACGCGTTGACGCGCGCCGGCTTCCCGCCGGCCGGCCACGACGCCAAGGCGCTCGCCCATATTCTCGAGAATTACCCGCGCGACGAGTTGTGGCAGATCGATCCCGACACGCTGTTCAACAATGCGATGGGTATCCTGCATTTGCAGGAGCGCCAGCACACGGCATTGTTCGTGCGCGAAGATCCCTTCCAGCGCTACCTCTCGGCGTTGGTGTTCGTGCCGCGCGACCGCTACGACTCCGAACTGCGGCGCAAGCTGTCGCAGATTCTCGAAGAACGCTTCGAAGGATCGCTGGTCGCGTTTACCCCGGAATTCGGCACCGAATCGGTGCTCGCGCGCATTCTCTACATCATCAAGACCGGCCCGAAGGGCATCCCGGCCTATCGCATCGAGGATATCGAAGAGGCTTTGCGCGAGGCGTCGCGCTCGTGGGGCGATAACCTGCGCGACGCCTTGATCGAAGCGCAGGCCGAAAGCGCGGGCCTCGTCCTGTTCGAGCGCTATGGCGATGCGTTTAGCCTGGGCTACCGGGAACGCTATACGCCGGAGACCGCTGTCATCGATATCGAATATATCGATGAGGTGCGGTTGACCGGCGACCTCGGCCTCAATCTGTACCGGCGCGACGGCGATCCCGCCGATGCGGTCAATCTCAAGCTCTATCACGATTCCACGTTGCTGCCGTTGTCCGACGTGTTGCCGATGCTGGAAAACTCCGGGTTGAAGGTGGTCGGCGAAGAGCCGTTCGAGATCGCTTACCGCTACGGCGAAGGCACCGGCGCCGTCTGGATCCACGACTTCCGCATGCACACGCGCTCGGGCGCGGACGTCGATCTCGAGGCGGTGCGCGAAAAGTTTCATGAAACCTTCGCCCGCGTGTTCAACGGGTCGGTCGGCGACGACGGGTTCAACAGGCTGGTTCTCGGCGCCGGCCTGGAATGGCGTGACGTGGTGATTTTGCGTGCCTATTGCAAATTCTTGTTGCAGGCCCGCATTTCGTTTTCACAGCCCTACATGGAAGAGACGCTGGCCAATAATCCGAAGCTGGCGCGCCTGATCGTCGATCTGTTCCACACCCGCTTCGCACTACATCCGAAGAACCGGGTCAAAACGGTGAAACGCAAGGCCGAGCAACTAACCCGCGATATCGCCGCAGCGCTGGAAAATGTCGCCAACCTGGACGAAGACCGGATCATTCGTCGCTTTGCCAACGCAGTTGAAGCAACCACGCGCACCAACTATTTCCAGCTCGACGAGGCTGGTGAGGAAAAGTCCTACCTGTCGTTTAAGATCAACAGCCGGTCGGTTGACGGATTGCCCGAGCCGCGGCCCTTGAAAGAGGTCTTCGTCTACAGCCCGCGCATGGAAGGATGCCACCTTCGTGGCGGCGACGTCGCGCGCGGCGGCATTCGCTGGTCGGACCGGCGCGAGGATTTTCGCACCGAAGTATTGGGCTTGCAGAAAGCCCAGATGGTGAAAAACGCCGTGATCGTGCCGGTGGGCTCGAAGGGTGGTTTTGTCTGCAAACAATTACCGGCGCCGACCGGCGATCCGGCCGCCGACCGCGAGGCGACGATGACCGAGGTGGTGGCTTGCTACACCACTTTGATGGCCGGCATGTTGGATTTGACCGACAATCTGTCAGGCGGCAACGTCATTCCACCAAAAGACGTCGTGCGCTACGACGGCGACGATCCCTATCTCGTGGTCGCCGCCGACAAGGGCACGGCAACATTCTCTGACATCGCTAACGGCATCAGCGAATCCTATGGCTTTTGGCTTGGTGACGCTTATGCCTCCGGCGGCTCGGTCGGTTACGACCACAAAAAAATGGGAATCACCGCGCGCGGCGCCTGGGAGTCGGTGAAACGCCATTTCCGCGAAATCGGCCGCGATATCCAACGCGAGGATTTCACCGTGGTCGGCGTCGGCGACATGTCCGGCGATGTCTTCGGCAACGGCATGTTGCTGTCGAAACACACCAAGCTGATCGGCGCCTTTAACCACCTGCACATTTTCGTCGACCCCGATCCCGATCCGGCGAAAAGCTACGCCGAGCGCCGCCGCCTGTTCCGCTTGCCGCGCTCGAACTGGGCCGACTACAAGGCCGAGCTCATTTCGAAGGGCGGTGGCATATTCGATCGAAAAGCCAAATCGGTCAAAGTGACCGCCCAGATGAAGACGCTGTTCGAGATTGCCGAAGACGAGGTGACCCCGAACGACTTGATCCGCGCGATGCTGAAGAGCGAGGTGGATTTGCTGTGGTTCGGCGGCATCGGCACCTACATCAAAGCGTCGCGCGAGAGCCAGGCCGATGCCGACGACCGCAGCAACGATGCGGTGCGGGTCGATGGACGCGAATTGCGGTGCAAGGTACTCGGCGAGGGCGCTAATCTGGCGATTACCCAGCTCGGGCGCATCGAATATGCCCGCGCCGGCGGCCGCCTGAACACCGATTTCATCGATAATTCGGCGGGTGTCGACGCGTCCGATCACGAGGTCAATATCAAGATCGTGCTCAACGACGCCGTCGCGCGGGGCGACATTTCGGTTAAACAGCGCAACGAGTTGCTGGAAGCGATGACCGACGATGTCGCCGCCCTGGTGCTCAACGATAACTACTTACAGACGCAGGCGATCACAGCCGCCGAAGCCACAGCGCCGGAATTGCTCGACACGCAATGGCAGTTCATGCGCGCGCTCGAACGGCGCGGCCTCCTCGACCGTGCGATCGAAGATCTGCCAGACGACGAAGAGATGGCTGACCGATTGGCTGATGGCATGGGACTGACGCGGCCGGAATATGCGGTGACATTCGCCTATTCCAAGCTCGCTCTGTACAGCGACTTGCTGCCCACCGATGTGCCCGACGACCCCTATCTGGTCGGCGACCTGGCGCGCTATTTCCCGGAACTGATCCGCGAAAAGTTCGCCGACCATATCGCCCGTCATCGTCTGCGCCGCGAAATCGTCGCGACCTACGTCACCAACTCGCTGGTCAACCGGGTTGGCGCGACCTTCGTCCACAATTTGGAAGAGGTGACCGGGGCAGGTCCAGCCGATATCGCCCGCGCCTACGTGGTGGCGCGCGACGCGTTCGGACTACGGCCCATATGGCGGTCGATCGAAGCGCTCGACAACAAGGTTCCGGCCAGCCTGCAGACCGAGATGATCACCGACGTCGCCAAGTTGGCTGAGCGCATGACGCTATGGTTCCTCGAAAAACTCAGCCGACCGATCAACATTGAGAAGGCGATTTCGCGATACGCCGCTGGGATCACGGAACTGGTCGACCACCTGCCAGAAATCGTCGCCGAGGACGACCACAACGCTATCACGGTGCGTACCGCAACGCTCGCTGCGGAGAAAGTGCCAGAGGAACTGGCTAACCGCATCGCCGGCCTGGAAGTCCTCGCCGCCGCCGGCGACATCGTGCGCATTGCCACGACGTCGGGTGTTCCGGTGATCGATTGCGGCCGCATGTATTTCGCCATCGGCGCGCGGTTGGGCATCGACTGGCTGCGCCACGCGGCCAAGCGCGTTACCACCGAAACCGATTGGGAGACCATGGCCTTGGCGTCGATCGTCGACGAAAGTTTCGACCATCAATCGGAACTGACAACGCGGGTGCTCGACACGGCGGGCGGCGGCAAACTCAACCAGCGTGCCGCGTCGGGGCTGATCGAAATGTGGCTCGAGGGGCACAACGGCGCCGTCGAGCGCTCGCACCAAGTGGTCGACGAGTTGCGCGGCGAAAGCCAAATCGACCTGGCCATGCTGACCGTCGCCAACGCCCAACTGCGCGCGCTTCTCAGCGGCTGACCGATAACCCACGAAATGTGTTCCGCACAGCAGCCATGCCGTAGGTTTATGGGCATCCCTTCTTGGCTGCGCTAAGAAGGTGCGTTGGTCCACCGGAAATTCACGCGAAGGTCTATGACAGCAAGTGAAACGGCGGCGCAGGCCGGTCGCCTGGCGATTTGGGCTGCTTTGGCCGCCTGTCTATCGACGGCCTTCGGCGGATCGTCCTTCGTCGCCATTCGGTTTCTCGTCACCGAAACCGAACCGACGACGATCGCCTTCCTGCGCAACGCCGGAGCCGCCTTGGTTTTAACGCCGATCGCGCTTGCCCTGGTGCGCCGCTGGCCGAGCCCGCGCGAGCTCTTGGTGATCGGCGCCATGGGCGCATTGTTCTTCGGCGGTCTGCAGTTTCTGTTCTCGAACGCGATGACCTTTACGACGTCCGGGCGCGCGGCGTTGACCTATATGACGACACCGTTCCTGACGCTCGCCTTGGCCGCGCTGCTTCGCACCGAGCGACCGACCCGGTTCAAGGTCGTCGGCGTCGTCGTCGCCAGTACCGGGGTCGTCGTGGCGCTGTGGCAATCTTCGGCGGCGTCGCCGCCAGACGCCTGGATCGGCGATCTGATCGTGCTGGCCGGCGCGGTGATAACGGCGAGCTACAACGTGTGGTCCAACCGCTGGCTGCGCCTGCACGACCCCTTGGTGGTTGTTGTGGCCGGCGTGCTGCCAGGAACGCTGCTGCTGTACATCGTCGCGCAAGCGCTGGGCGCGCCGACGGTAAACCCGCAACTGTCGATCCTCGGCTGGCTCGCCGTCGGCTTCATCGGACTGTTCGGCGCCGCCGTATCCTACATGCTGTGGCTGTGGGCCTTGCGCCACACCACGCCGACCCTGGTCGCTGTGGCGCTGCCGATGAATCCGTTGATGGCGCTGCTGTGGGGTGCGGTCCTGCTGGGCGAGCCGGTGACCCCGTCGATGGTGGCCGGCTTTGCGCTAGTCATTATCGGCATCGCCATTACCAACTGGCGGCGGGGCCGCGCAACGACGACGCAAGAGGCGAGTTGATTCGCGCAACGCCGCCGCGGGCGTTAGGTTAGTTGCATGAACGTTTCCGTCAGTTCTCCGGAACGCGCCCTAGACCGGTTGCCCGTATTCTCGTGGTGCCTCTACGACTGGGCCAATTCGCCGTTTCCTGCGATCGTGCTGACGTTCGTCATTCCTGCCTATTTCACCCAATCCATCGCTGCCGATGCCGCCACGGCAACCTCTCAATGGGCATTCATGACCGGTGCCGCAGCGTTGATAATTGCGTTTGCGAGCCCGGTGCTCGGCTCGATCGCCGACCAGGGACGCCAGCGAAAACCCTGGCTGTTGTTGTGCACGTCCATATTGGCGATCGGCTCGGCGCTGCTGTGGTTCGTGCGGCCCGATAATTCCGACGCGACGCTGCTGCTCTGGATTGTCGGCATCTCCGTCATCGCGTTCGAAATCGGTATGGTCTTTTACAACGCTCTGTTGCCGACATTGGTGCCGGAAAGCCATGTCGGCCGCGTCTCGGGCTGGGCCTGGGGCCTCGGCTATTTCGGCGGTCTCGGCGGACTGGTGCTGGTGCTCTTTGTCTTCGTGCTGGTGGATACGCCGCCGTTAGGGCTCGATAAATCCGCCGCCGAACATGTGCGGATCGCCGGTCCGGTGGTCGCAGTGTGGCTGATCCTGTTCTGCCTGCCGCTGTTCCTGTGGACGCCGGATCCGGCGGGCCGCGGCTTGCCGGCGCGCGCCGCCGTCCGCGAAGGCCTCCGTGTTGTTTGGCGTACGCTGAAGGCGTTGCCGCAACACAATCAGCTTGCCAAGTTCTTGCTGGCACGGATGATTTTCACTGACGGCATCAATACGCTGTTCGCCTTCGGCGGGGTCTATGCCGCCGGCACGTTCGGCATGTCGGTCGAACAGGTCATCATCTTCGGCTTGTTGCTCAACGGCACCGCCGGGGCCGGCGCGTTCGCCTTTGGCTGGATCGATGATTGGATCGGTGCCAAGCCGACTATTCTGATCGGGCTGGTTTCCATCATCGTTGTTGGCGTACCGCTTTTAATGATCGAGTCGATCCTGTGGTTCTGGATCCTCGGCGCCGGGTTGGGCATTTTCTTCGGGCCCGTCCAGTCGGCGAGCCGCTCGCTGATGGCGCGGATGACGCCGGCCGGCATGGAAAACGAGATGTTCGGATTGTTTGCCCTGTCCGGCAAGGTCACCGCTTTCATCGGGCCGTGGCTGGTCGGCTTCATCGCGCTAACCTACGACAGCCAGCGCATTGCGCTGGCGACCGTGCTGCCTTTTCTGGTCGTCGGCGGTCTGCTCCTACTGATGGTGCGCGAGCCGACCCGCCCAGAAAAATTCGCGTCCTAGCCGAGCCGCACTGCGGTGCCGGCGGCGATGACCATCAGCATCGAGCCCTTATCGCCGAGCACTTCATAGTCGAGGTCGACGCCGACCACGGCATCGGCGCCGCGCGCACTCGCCTGTTCCTCAAGATGCTCTAAAGCCATTTGCCGGGCGTCGGCGAGGACCTTTTCGTAGCTGCCCGAGCGGCCACCGACGATATCGCGCACCGAGGCGAACAGATCGCGGAAGATATTGGCGCCAACCACCGCTTCGCCCGAACAGACACCGAGATATTCGGAAATCGCGCGGCCGTCGACGCCGCTCGTCGTCGTGATAATCATTTTTGCAAGGTCCCTGGTCGGCGCTAGTGCCGGAAATGGCGCATGCCGGTGAAGACCATGGTGATGCCGGCCTCGTCGGCAGCGGCGATCACCTCGTCGTCGCGCACCGAGCCGCCGGGTTGAATAACCGAGGTGGCGCCGGCCTCGACGGTCGCCAGCAGTCCGTCGGCAAACGGGAAGAACGCATCGGAAGCGACCGCCGAGCCCTTGGTCTTGGGATCGCCGCCGCCGGCCGCTTCCGCGGCAGCCTCGGCCTTCCAGGCGGCGATCCGCGCGGAATCGACGCGGCTCATCTGGCCGGCGCCGATGCCGACGGTCGCGCCGTCGCGCGCATAGACGATGGCGTTCGACTTGACGTGCTTGCAGACGGTGAAGGCGAACAGCAGATCGGCCAATTCGTCGGCGCTGGGCTGGCGCTGGGTGACAACCTTCAGGTCGCTGGCCGATACTCGGCCGGTGTCGCGGTCCTGCACCAACAGGCCACCGGCGATCGGCTTGGCGACCAGTCCAGGGGTTGCAGGATCGGGCATGGTCCCGGTCAGCAGCAGGCGTAGGTTCTGTTTATTGGCAAATACCGCGCGGGCGCCAGCGTCGGCGTCGGGCGCGATCACCACCTCGGTGAAGATTTCGGTGATCGCCTCGGCGGCCGCGGTGTCGAGCGGGCGGTTCGCGGCGACGATACCGCCGAACGCGCTCACCGGGTCGCAGGCGACAGCCGACCGGTAGGCGGTGACGATATCAGCGTTAGTCGCTACCCCACAGGGATTGGCGTGCTTGATCACCGCGATTGCCGGTTCCGAGAATTCGGCGACCAGTTCAAACGCGGCATCGGCGTCGCCGAGATTGTTGTAGCTCAGTTCCTTACCTTGAATTTGCTGCGCCGTGGCGACCCCCGGCCGGCCTGGCCCGCCGATGTACAGGGCGGCGCGCTGATGGGGGTTTTCGCCATAGCGCAGCACCTGCTTACGTACGCCGCCGGCGGCGAAACCGCCCGGCAGGTCGCCGCCGAGCTCGCCGCTGAGCCAGGTCGTTATCGCGCTGTCATAGGCGGCGGTGCGCGCGAACGCCTTGGCCGCCAGCCGCGCGCGCTGTTCTTGCGTGGTCGAGCCGTCGTTTTCTGCGATCGCGGCGACCACCTCGTCATAATCGGACGGGTCGGTGACGACAGTGACGGCGGCGTGGTTTTTCGCCGCGGCGCGGATCATCGCCGGCCCACCGATATCGATGTTCTCGACGCAGGTGGCGTAGTCATTGCCGGCGGCGACGGTTTGCTCGAACGGATAGAGGTTGATGACGACCAGGTCGATCGCCTCGATGCCGTGCGCCGCCATGGCGGCTTCGTCGCCGGTGTCGCCACGGCGCGCAAGAATGCCGCCGTGAACCTTTGGGTGCAGGGTTTTGATCCGGCCGCCCATGATTTCGGGAAACCCCGTATGCTCCGCCACATCGGTGACCGGCACGCCGGCGTCGCGCAGGGCCTGGGCAGATCCGCCGGTCGATAATATTTCGATGCCGTGGCGCGCCAATGTTTGGCCCAACTCGGCGAGGCCTGACTTGTCGGATACGGAGATCAGCGCCCGTTTGATGGGCGACTCGTTTGTTTTAGGCACGTTACCTGTTGCTTTCTGCTGGATGGGGTTTTGGCTGGAAAGATATTGATCGCCAGTTCATTTCGCCGCGACGATATCGGGTGGGCCGCCGGCAACATACTCGGGGACCAGACGTTGCAGGGCGGCGCGGCACCGCACCTCGTCGTGGCTGCGCGCCGCCGCGGTTAACTCGTCGATCGAGCGGGCGAGCGCCTCGCGGTCTGCGGTGCGCGGTGTGGCCAGGCGAATGGCCGCGTTCGAGGTGGGTGTGGTCGCTTCGGCGTCGTGAAATAGCTCTTCGTAAAGCTTTTCGCCGGGCCGCAGGCCGGTGAAGACGATATCGATATCGTCATAAGGGCGTTTACCGGCGAGCCGGATCATTTGTTCGGCGAGATCGACGATGCGAACCGGTTCGCCCATATCGAGGACGAAAATGCCGCCGGCCGCGTCGTGGTCTTCGACCCCCATCGCCGAGGCCTGGAGCACCAGCTCGACAGCCTCGCGCGTCGTCATGAAGTATCGTGTGATGCCGGGATCGGTGACGGTCAGCGGACCACCCCGGGCGAGCTGCTGTTCGAATAGCGGGACGACCGAACCGGTCGAGCCCAACACGTTGCCGAAGCGAACCGTAATGAACCGGCAGCGGTAGGCTGCGTCTTGCGCGGCTTGCTCGCGATCGAGCGCTTGGCAGTAGCTCTCGGCGACGCGCTTGGTCGCACCCATCACGCTGGTCGGATTGACCGCCTTGTCGGTCGAAATCAGCACCATCGCAGCGACCTCATTGGCCAAGCACAAATCGGCGATCACCTGCGATCCGGTGACGTTGGTTAGCACGCCTTCGCCGGGGTGCTCTTCGACGATCGGGACATGCTTCAACGCCGCCGCGTGGAACACCAGCTCGGGGCGGTATTGGCCAAAAACCGCGGCCATGTGCGGTGCATCGCGCACGTCAGCCAAACGCATGGCGCGGGCTAAATCGGGATGTTGCTGGCCGATCTCGAGATCGATGGCGTAGAGATTGTATTCGCCGTTGTCGACCAGGATGAGTTGCGCCGGTTCCAGAGCGGCGACCTGGCGCGTCAACTCGCTGCCAATGGTGCCGCCGGCGCCGGTGATAAGGACCCGCTTGCCGGCGATCAATCGCTTCATGGCGGGCCGGTCGAGCACGGCTTGTGGCCGTCCCAGCAGGTCTTCGACATCGACAGGGCGCACCTCGAAGCGCTCTGCCGCGCCGCTGCGGAACTCCGTTAGGTTGGGCAAACGCGACAATGTCATGCCATTTTCTTCGGCGATATCGAGCAAGTGCCGGGTGAGCTCTGGGCTGAGCTCTGGTTTGGTGGCGATCAGCCGCTGCGGAACAATGCCTCTGAGGGCGAGCCGGCGCAAAATGGCTGGTAGATTTTCCGGCGTACCGAGGATCGGTACGTTATGAATATGGTGGCCGACTCGGCGGCCCTTCTCGTCGAGTACGCCGACGATTCGATAGGTGACGCTACGCTGGCGGGCCATTTCGCGGATAAAAGTTTCGGCGGCGTCGGCAGCGCCGACCAGCAGCACCGGAATACCGCTTTTGCCAGTCGGTTCGAGGTTGAATTCAAAATGTCGGTCTTTGAGCAGGCGAAAGGCAAAGCGCGGTCCGCCGAGCAAGGCGATCAGGACGAACCAGTTGATGATGGGAAATGAACGCGGCAGAAACTCAGCGCGACTCCACAGGAACATCACCGGCAGGAACACCAGCACTGCCACCGTTACCGCCTTGGTGATTTGGATGACGTCGTTCATCGACGCGTAGCGCCACATACCCCGGTAAAGCCCCATGAACCAAAAGCAGGTGGCGGCAATTGCAGTAAAAATAACAGTGCCGGAGATGATGAAATCGAGCGGCAGGAAGTAAATAGTCTCTCCCATGCGCAGCAGCAGCGCGAGCACAAACGAAACGGCCGCCATAATGATGTCGTGAGCAAAAACAACGGACCGTCGGTTTGGAATGAATTTCGAAATGATCATCGTGGTTATCTGTCGCAGTTGTCCGCCGCAACTGTCCGCAGTTTAACGTTCTACCGACTGCTCGCCACAGGCTAATTTAGCCTGGTCCAGCTGTCGAACTTTGTACTGATTCAGGCCCTCAGCAAAGGAGCGAGGCTCAATACCGAGCTGAGTCTTCAGCGATTCAATATCGTATTCCTTATCCTCGCGCGAGCGCTGGATTTCCTCTATCGAAAAAGGGGTTGCTCCGAAGAAGCGGGTTAGAAGTCGGGACATCATAATCAATATAGGTGTCGGCACCGGCATGATTCGCAGCCGCCGACCACGCGTAGCGACGATTTCGCGCAACATTTCGGCCAATCTGATCGGCTCTGGACCAGCAACCACGATCACCGGTGAAAGTCGAGAGTCGGTGGTTGCCGCGGAGACTATTGCGGCGGCCACATCGTCGACATGGACAGGCTGCACCAGTGCTTTTCCACCGTTGGGGATCGGCCATAGGACGGGCAACCAACGCGGCCAATTTGATACCAGCGCAAGAATTCTGGTGACGTTCTGCTCGCTGGTCCCGCCATATATCATGGTTGGGTGCAATATGCTGCCCGGCAAGCCGCAACTCAGGAAAGCCTGCTCGCCGGCCCGCGTGGTTTCTGACGCCTTGTCCGGAATCGCGCTATAACGCCGGGTTGAGCCAACGACGATGAGCCTCTCACACGTTGACGGGACAAGAGGTAGGAGTTTTTCGATTGTGGAGGGGTGAGAAATATTCACAATTCGGTCGGCGTCGCGCAATACGGCAGCTAATGTCGATGCGTCATGAACACTAGCGACCGCCGTTTCGGCGCGAGGATCGAAAGCGATTAACCGATCCGCAGAGCGACTGGTTGCAACCACTTTGTGGCCTTTGTCACAAAGCTTTGCGACAACGCGTCGTCCGACGTCACCGGTCGCACCGACAACGGCAATTTTCATCACGGCGGGCCTATTTGAACTCTCGTTCGGCTTGGCAGTGTGCAGCAATCTTGGTCAACGCGTTTACGGTAGCTGTGCCGAAGGCTTTCGACCGCCATATACCATCCACGCCATCACAAGCGCTACGATAATGGCGGCAATGGCGATCATGAGCCACGGCAAAAATGACGGGGTCGCGGGTATGGCCGCGATAAGGGCGAGCACGATCAACGCCGCATTGACCAGCGCCACCGCGCCGGCGACCGCGGAATGGGTGCGGCCGCGCTGAATGGCGAGTTGGTAACAATGTTCGCGATGCGCCCGCCAGATGACAGCGCCGCGCAGCAGCCGGCGCAGCAGGGTCAGAGTCGCGTCGGCCAGATAATAGAGCGGCAGTATCAGGGCGGCCTGCCACAAGCCGCTCGCCGCTAAGTTGAGCAACAGCCAGCCAAGCAGGAAGCCCACCGGAATACTGCCGACATCGCCGAGAAAAATTCGCGCCGGATGCCAGTTCCAAACCAGAAAACCCGCCATCGCGGCGGCGATCGCCAGGCCTTGCGCATGTTCGGCGGCAAGCGGCAGGAAAACCGCGCCGATTGCGTATATCCCGACCCCGATGCCGATCGCCTCGACACCGGCAATGCCGTCGATGCCATCCATGAAGTTGAACAAGTTGATGAACCACAGCCAGATGATGGCGGCCGCAACAGTGTCGAGCCAAGGCCAAAGCAGGCCTTGAACGACCGGTCCCGGCAACAATTGAACGGCAACGCCGACTGTTATCGCTTGCACCAGGAACCGGATCCATTGCGGCAGGCTGCGCAAATCGTCGACGAAGGATATTGCGGCCAGCACCAGAGCGCCGGCCGGGACCAACCAGCGTGCGGTTTCGTTTTGCGGCGGCACCAGTAATGACAATAGCAGCCATGCCGGCAGAACGACGGCGAGGATGGCGATACCGCCGCCGCGCGGGATCGCTTGGGTGTGCGAACTGCGCGGATTGGGGTGATCGAGCAGCTGATGGCGCAATAGTGCGGCGCGGACCCGTCCGACCAGCAGCCAACTCGCGATCCCGGCCAAAATGGCGACGATCAAGATGTGTATATGGTCCATTGTGGCGTGCGGTAATGGCGTTGGGTGGAGGGTAATCGCGGTTGGTGCATCATGCCGGCTCCGGGCGCTGGGGTCCGCCGGCAATGGCGATCGTCAGCGCCGCCAGAACCCACAGAAATACCAGCCACCAGGTCTGCCAGATGCCGTAGCTCAGCTCGGCGATCATGGTCGCGGCGAAAATGACGGTGAGCGCTGTAGCCAATTCCTTGCGCCCGCCAATGATCCGGGGAATTTTCGCCAGCATGGCCACGACAGCGATCAGAGCAAGCGCAACACCGGGAATGCCCAACTCGAGCCACAGCTGGAGCAGCGCGTTGTGCGGGTGCAGCGGCAAGGCTTCAGCCCCACTGTTCAGTTGCTCAAAGACGCCGTCAGCGCCCGGTACCGCCCGCGACGCGCCCAGTCCCCAGCCGAAGATCGGCTGTTCCATCGACCGGGTCGCGGCAAAATCCCAAATAGCGAAGCGATGGCGCAGGGTAATGTCGCCGATGTTCCAAGACAGTAGCGTGCTGTCGACGACCGGCAGAAACACCGGATAGAACGGGATCGCCAGCGCTACGACGACGACACCGGCGATCAACAGTCCGCGGGCGAGCGCGCTGGCTTGGTAAGCCAAGATCATAAAAAGCGCGCCTCCGACGACCGCAAACAGCGGCGTGTCGGGGTCGAGGCCGAACAGGGTCAGTGCGACCACGGCCACCGCGGCGGCTGCCACGAACGGGCCATAACGGCGGTCGAGGATCAGCCATACGGGCCAAATTAATATCGCCGCGACGCTGGCGGCGCGGTTTAAATGGATCAGCCGGCCCGTCGCCTCGAATCCCTGTCCCCGCAGCAGGCCTTGGATCAGCCCGTCGGTGGCGATTTCAATGCCGATCACGATCAGCGCAAATACGCCGCCGATCAGCAACGCTGTCGCCGACCGCTGCCGCGCGCGCGCGTCGAGCTGTGCGGCGGCGCCGATCAACAGCCAGCCGCCGGCGGTGACGAGGATGAGCTTGGTTATGGTCCTGAGCGTGCGGTCCGGCGAAATGGACCAGAGAAGCGTCACCGCGCCGTAGACAACCAGGATGGCGAGGATCGCTGGGATGACCCAGGACCGGCCCGCCCACGGGCGCTGGCCACTGCGCAGATAAATGATTGCGATCCACAACGCCGACAGGCCGGGCACCCAGGCGATCGCCAGGGGGGCCAGGGCCGCGAGCGGCAAAATCACCAATGCGGTGGCAATGAAGACGTTGCCGAAGTCGGGCGTCGTTGGGTTTACGCTCATGTTGCGAGCTTTCTGCCCAAAAACGGAAAGCCCCGCAAGGGCGGGGCTTTAAACAGTATTGATTGGAGCGAAGGGATTATTCAGCGTGGGAGAATAGTCCCAGATGTTCCAACTGGCGCCGGATAACCTTGGCTTCGTCATAATGCGCGCGGGCGCGCTGGAGCCCCGCTTTCCCCATTCGGTTTCGCGTCTTGCAATCGGCGATAAGATGCTGCAATGCGTCCGATAAGCGCTGCGCATCGCCGACCGGCACAAGAATGCCGGTTTCGCCATCCACGACCTCCTCCCGGCTGCCGCGAATGTTGGTGGCCACGACCGGCAAGCCGGTCAGCATGGCCTCGATGATCGAGCGCGGCATACCCTCGCGGTGCGACGGTAGTACAAAAATATCGCCGGCGCGCAGCAAGTCGGGCACGTCCGTGCGGTAGCCCAGCAGCTTGATTTTGCCGGTTAGCACCGGATCCGTTTCGATCGTCTGCAGAATGTCGTCGATCTCGCGCGCGTGGTCGCTGGGCAGTCGCTCGCCGACGATCCAGAGGTGCGCGTCGAGCGCGCGCATTGCTTCGATAAGCTCAGGATAACCCTTCTCGGCGACCAGACGCCCGATCATGACTATCACCGGCCGCGCGTCGTCGACCCCCAGATCAGCACGTGTCCGTTGC
>JBFKGW010000001.1:0-21886 GCA_041633145.1 Alphaproteobacteria bacterium | reverse complement strand
TTTGGAACCGCACGTCGGTGCGCACCGAACCGCTCGTCGCCCAGGGCGCCCGCGCGATGGCGACCCCAGCGGAACTCGCGCAAGCTTGCGACATCGTAATCTGCATGGTGCTTAACGACGACGCCGCAGCAGCGGTCTCCGAAGGCCCTGGCGGCCTGGCGTCGGCCAATTTGTCGGGGAAACTGGTTATCGAGATGAGCACCATCGGCGCGGCGACGACCCAGCGGATCGCCGATGCGATCGACGCCGCCGGTGGATCATACGTCGAGTGCCCGGTCGGCGGCACAGTCGCCCCGGCGCGTCAGGGTCAATTACTGGGCATGGCCGGCGGCGACGCAGCGGCGTTCGAAGCGGCCAAACCGACGCTGGATAAGCTGTGCCGGCGGGTCGAACATGTCGGCGGTGTGGGCAATGGGGCGGTGATGAAACTCGCCGTCAATTTGCCGCTGATGGTCTACTTCGAAGCGCTCGGCGAAGCCCTGAGCATCACCGAGCGCGCCGGCATCGACCGCAACCTAGCGGCCGACTTGCTTGGCGATTCCTCCGGCGCGGCAAAAGTGGCAGGGCTTTTTCTGCCGGGCATCGTTCAGGCGATCGGCGGCAAAACGCCTCGGAGCGTTGTTTTCGAGATGAGCGGCGCGACCAAGGACATGCGTCTGGTCGCCGATCTTGTGGCCGAAGCCGGTCTCGACTTGCCGGTGACCGCGGCGACAGGTACCTGTTACGACGCCGCGGTCGCCGATGGCTGGCAGGACCGGGACTTCCCGCTGCTGTCGGCTTGGCGCGTACTTCGATCGGCTGCGCGATAACTGCATTTGGTTTTAGTTCGCGCCGGCGGATACCGCTTCTTTTTCGTCCTTTGCGTCGAGCAACGTTTCCTTGCTCAGCCGCTTCGGCACGATGCGCTCGGACGGGAAGCGGACGGTAACCGTCGTGCCGGCGCCGACCTTGCTGCGGATATCGAACGAGCCGCCGTGCAATTCCACGAACGACTTGGTCAACGGCAAGCCGAGACCGGTCCCCTGTTCGGTGCGGCTGTGCGCGCTTTCGACCTGGCCGAAGGGGGCAAGAACCATGGGAATGTCCTCTTCGGCGATGCCCATGCCGGTGTCCGCGATGGTGAAAACATAGCCGGTGTCTTGGCGGCACCAGACCTCGATGGTGATTTTACCGCCCGCCGGCGTGTATTTGATGGCGTTGGTCAGCAGGTTGAGCAGGATTTGCTTGAGGTTGCGCTGATCGGCAATCAATTCCGGCAATCCGTCCGGCGTGTTGTTTGCGATGTGAACGCCGCGTTTTTCCGCCTGACCTTTGACAAGCGTTACGCATGAGTGCACGGCTGCCGGAACGTCGATTGTCTCTTCCTGCAGTTCGAATTTACCCGCCTCGACCTTGGACAGGTCGAGCATGGTGTTGATGATTTCGAGCAGATGGGTTCCGGATCCGTTGATATCCTTGGCATATTCGAGATATTTCGGGCTGCCAACCGGCCCCATGTACTCGTTCGCCATAATTTCGGAAAAGCCGATTATCGCGTTGAGCGGGGTCCGCAACTCGTGGCTCATGTTAGCGACGAATTCGGATTTGGAGCGGTTCGCCGCCTCGGCCGCGTGCATGGCGGTTTTCAAATTCTTTTCGGCCAGCTTTTGCTCGGTGACATCGGTATCGATGCCGCCAATACCGATAACGTTGTTGTCGGTATCGAAGATGGGGAATTTGACCGACCGCATCTGCCGCTTCGTGCCATCGAACATTTCGGTTTCGAACTGCAGCTCCAGCGGCTTGCCGGTCATGAGAATTTTTTGATCCGCCTCGAGCAGCATTTCCGCATTGAAGCCGCCGAGCCACTCGCTGGTCGGCATCGTCAAAGCCTGATTTTCGGAGACGCCGTAGAATTTCTGATAGGTCTTATTGACCATTAGCAACTGTGATTCGGTGTCCGACAAATAGATCGGTGACGGGCTGTTTTCGGCAATCGCCTTGAATTGTCCCTGACTGCGGCGCAGCTCGTCTTCGGCGCGCATGCGGTCAGTGATTTCGGTGATCGACGCGGCCATGCGAATCGGCTGACCATTTTCGTCCCACACCGCTTGGCCTTTGGTGCGAACCCACACGTAAAAGCCTTGCTTGTGGCGCAGGCGTATTTCCAAATCGTAGGGCGCTTTCGAATCCAGGTGGGCGCGCAACGCCTGGACCGCCCGTTTGTTATCGTCGGGATGGATGCGACTCGCGGTGCGGTCGTGGCGGATATCGCCTTTTGAGAATCCGAGAATTTCCATCCAGCGCGGCGTGAAGATTTCGTCACCGGTCTGAAAGTCTTTGAGCCACATCCCGTCCTGGGTCGCCGCGATCGTCAACCCATATTGATCTTCACTTGCCCGCAGGTTTTGCAAGAGCAGTTTCTCGCGGGTTTTGAAAATCGTGATGGTGCCGAGCCAAGCGGCCAGCAACACGACGACGATGAACACCGGAACCTTGAGTCCGGCCGAGGCGCCGAGCAGGTTCATGGCAACGCTTCCGCTGCCATCTGTGGACGGATCGTCGGCGAACCAGGTGAGCGCGATAAAAAAGGCGCCGCCGAAAACGGCAAGGCCGATCAGCGCGCTCGAAATATGAAACTTGCCGTTCATTCGGCCCCGCCCTCCGCGCGCGCGCCGGAGCACCTGACAATCCCACAGTCGGTCATCGATGGCTGCCATGCGCACGCCGACACCGCCCGCAGATGACGTGCGGCGACACGACGGTCATGGGGTCCGTTAACGCTGTTTACGAGGCACTTTGGCATTTGCACATAAGGCCACAATCGATGCATTCAGGTGTCGATTGATTTTAGCAAAAATGTGCTGCTTAATTTCTAAGAACTCGAAAAAGACGTTATAAATTGTTCATTTAGTTTAATAAAATTTATATAAAATTTAATCTATCTCGAGATCCCGGCGAAAACACTCCGAATTTTTGGTTTAATTACATTAACTATGTTTAGCAGCGCTCGGCCGCAGCACGGATAATAACTCCGATCGAGGCACCGAGAATATTAGCCCCTTTCCTGTCCAAGCAGACGCAGACAGGCTTGGCGTCGAGCTCGCGCGAAGGGCCGTTCGCCATTGTAAAAGTAGGAGTTACCGGCCCTCCGTACGGTGAGGCGTTCGGTCGCGGCTACGATTTCTTTTTCTTACCTGCCTTGCCCTTTGCCGGGATGACCGGAAGTAATAGGTGCGACTTATACTTGGGCCCGGTGTGCAGCGTAACCTGTTTGCCGAACACCGACTCGGGCCGGTCCTTGGGGTCGTTGTGAATGAACACGCCGCAGCCGGTGAACGGCGGATAGCCCGGC
Source organism: Alphaproteobacteria bacterium (assembly GCA_041633145.1). GTDB lineage: Bacteria > Pseudomonadota > Alphaproteobacteria > UBA6615 > UBA6615 > JBFKGW01. The sequence continues at coordinate 18,552 of JBFKGW010000001.1, read as the reverse complement.
AGCACCACCGCGTTGTTGGCGCAGGAGTAGACATAGTCCGTGCCGCGAACGCTCAACGCCAGCCGGTAGCCCGCCGGCACGACGATGCAGGTCGGCCAAATCTCGATATCGAGCTCGTAGACCTTGCCCGGCTTCAACGGCCGCTTTTTGTCGTGGGTGTGCCAGGGCTGCCAGCGTTTGGTCATTTTCTTGTCGAGCTTGCGGTGCGAGGCGCGCAGCCAGCCCTGGGCGATCGGCGTGTTTGGGTCGACCGTGCCCTTGAACGTGATCTCCTTCATGTCCGGCGTGAACAGACGCACCACCAGGAACAAGTCGGCGTCCTCGGTTTCCGACGACACAAACAGCTTGGCCGCCAGCGGACCGGTGATCTCGACGTCTTGGTCGGCCGGCGGCAGGAAAAACGTAACGCCGTCGCGCATGCCGCCATAGCTGAGTTTTGCCGCTTTTTTCGGCGCCTTCGAAGCGAGGCTCATATGCGCCGGATCGAGGTAGGCTTTGGTCCACTTGGTGCGTTTGAGCGGCCACTCGTTCTCCTGCCGCTCGACAAACTTTTCACCGACATGACGCACCTTGAGCAGCACCGGGGGCCGCTTGGTCCAGCCGTTCTTTTCGCCTTTGAGGAAATGGCCAAAAAACTGTTTTTGCAGGCCCAACCCATAGGGCGTGTAGAACTCGGTCCAGTGTTCGAGGCCGTGGCATTCCAGCCACTTCTGCTTCGAGGCGGCGTGTTCGAAGCCCATATAGTTGCCGCGCGGGTGCAGACCCTGGCCGCCCCAACTCGCCGCCGACAGGAACGGCACCTTGACCTTGGACCAATCGGCCGAGCGCGCCCGGTGGAAGTCGTCGTCGAGCGGGTGCTTGACGATCTCGCCGCCGAAATCGGTGCGGTGTTTCGCCAATTCCGCCTCCGACAACGTATCGGGACCGGCAACGAATTCACCGTGCACACGGCTGCGCGCGCCATTCGCACCGACGCCGTGCTGCACCGACTTGACTTGGTTGGTGTACCAGATGCCCAGCCATGGCGTCAGGATGCCGCCGTGATAAGCCATATCGCGGTAGAAGTCGGCCGCGCCTTCCCAGATGCACATGGCAGCCAAATGTTTTGGTTGCAGGCCGGCGACGTGCCATTGGTTGATGGCATAGTAGGAAATGCCGGACAAGCCGACCTTGCCGTTCGACCAGCTCTGCGTGCCCGCCCAGTCGATGCAGGCGGCGAAGTCTTGCGCTTCGCGCGGTGAGAAACAGTCGACGACGCCCGGCGAGCGCCCGGCGCCGCGCGAATCAACCCGCACGCAGGCGTAGCCGTCGGGCACCCACTTCTCGGGGTCGACCACCTCCCAGCTCTGGTGAACGTTGGTCGATCCGGCAATCGCTTCGGGATGGTCGCGCGAGAACATATCCCAGACCGCGGCGTAGCCCTCCTGCCACGCCAGATCCTTGGAATAGGGGCCGTAATTCATGATCGCCGGGTAGGCGCTGTCGTCGTCGGGCCGGTAGACATTAGCGCGCAAGACCACGCCATCGTCCATGGTGATGGGTACGTCCCAGTCGATGCGCATGCCATCGCGTACTTCGGAACGGAAGATCGGATCGTCCTGTGTCCGGATATCGTCCATAACCTCTTCCTCCTGTGTTTCTTATTGGCGCGAACGAACGCTTCTTGTTGCACCCAAAACCTTATCAGCAAGGGTGCCGGTTGCGAAAAAGAATCTGATGTGTGGCGGGCGCAACGCGGCGCCATCCTCGCACGCGATGTCCGCGCGCCGGGCCGACGTGTCAAAGAAACCAATACTAACGATGGATGCGAATGACGATGCGGCGGTTTTTCGATTGGTTCTCCGCCAGCGCATTGCCGGCGCCGTCGCGATTGGGCAGCTTGGGTACGGTATCGGCGAACGCCACCGCGCGCATGCGCCGGGCCGGAATGTCGCTTTCCGCAAACAACCGCACGATGTTCGCCGCCCGCGCGCCGGATAACTCCCAATTGGTGGCGTAGCGTGCGATCGTCGGCGGCGTATCATCGGTATGGCCTTCGACCGCGATCTTGAAATTACTGTAGCGCGGCGCCACGAGGGTTTCTGAGATGCGCATCAGGATAGTCTTGGATTCCGGGCGTATTTCCGACGAGCCGGTGCGGAAAAACGTACTTGCCGCGAGCTCCAGCGTGATGCCGCGGTCGAAGGCGTCGACGCGCACGGCGTCGGCGACGCCGAGCGAATCGACCATCGCCTCGAGTTGCGCTCGCAATTGCGCCGCCGGGCGGGCGACCGTGCGCTGACCTAGGTCGCGCGCGATTCCTGCGCTCACCTTCTCGAAAGTCACCAAGTCGACCTGCGAGAAGCTGACCAGCAGAACAAAGAATGCCAGCAGCAACGTCACCGCATCAGCGAAGGTGACCAGCCATTCGTGGCCCGGTTCTTCCTCGACCGGACGCCGTTGATAGAAGGGCTTCATGTACGAGCCTCAGGCGGTTCAGGCGTTCGCAGGAGCCGGTTTACGTTTCGCCGGCTTGGCCTTGGCCTGCGGTTTTTTGGCCGCCGGCTTGTCTTCGGATTGGCTCGCCGTCGGCTTGTTTTTAAGCTGCCGGTCGATGTCGTAGCGGATCGTCGGATCCAGGTAGCTGTTCATATGATCCTGAATCTTGCGCGGGCTGGTCTCGTCGGCCAGCATGCCCAGGCCTTCGGCGATCATGTAGTTGCGAAACCGGAAAATCTCTTCGCGCTGCTGAATCTTGCTCGCCGCCGGTGCGAATATCAGCCGCGCCAGGATGATGCCGTAAAGGGTGGTCACCAACGCGACGGCGAGACCGACGCCGATCGCCCCCGGATCGCCGCCCATCTTGTCGAGCATGATGATCAACCCGATCAAGGTGCCAACCATGCCGAACGCCGGCGCGGCGACCGACATGTTACGCAGGATCGCGGCACTGACCATGTTGCGGTCGAACGTCGACTCGATGACGTTGGCCAAGATCGTCTTGACCTCTTCGCCGCTGTAGCCGGTGGTGATCAGCTCCACGCCGAAGCGCAGGAATCCACCATCCCAGCCCGGCGTTTTTTTGACTTCGGCGTCGAGGCTGACAATGCCCTCGCGCTGGACCAGATAGGCCCAGCGAATCACCCGGCCGACTTCGGCGTTGAGCCGCGTGCGCCCCATACGGTCGATAGCGAAGGTACCGGCGATCGCGCCCAGCGCTTTGATCACATAGCGGAATTCATAGCTGATGAAGGTCGCCGCCAACGTGCCCCCGACCACCAAAATGAAGCCGGCGCCGCTGACGAAAACCATGAAGTTGTCGGTGCTCAGCGCGATGGCGGCGGCAAACAGCCCAATACCGACCAGCGCCGCAACGAAGGTGTTGAACGACATATGAACCTCTTGGTTCGTTCAGCTCCAAAGGGGCGGTGAAATTCCGCGCCCAGCCTAGGCTGGCCGGCGTTGAATTTTGGTTAACGCGTTCCTACTCGCCAGCTAATACATTGTTAGCGTTAGGAGAATTCGCATGGACTAGGGCCGCCCGCCGGCCATGCGCATGTGGTCCCGAAACGTCCACGTCACCAGCGCGCCACAGGCGGCGACATAGGCCAGGCAGAACAGCGCTATCGTTTCGATCGACACACCGGCGTCCAGCGCTAGTCCGAACACCGCAGGCGCCAGCGCCGATGACAAAGCGATAAAGGCGACCATCATGGCGCGGATCGCACCGAGGTGGACGACACCATAGAGCTCGGGCCACAGCGCGCCCATCACCGGCATGAGGACGCCGACGCTGATCCCCAGGAAGCCCAAATAGACGAACGGCACGATGGCGGCGTCGGCCACCGCGATGGCGATTAGGGTCGCCGCCAGCGGCGTTAGCATCACCGGCAGGAACCGCACACTACCGAACCGGTCGATCAAGGCGCCGACCACCAGCGACGTCACGACCTTGAGCACGGCGAACAAAACGAACGCGCTGGCCAGCAACTCGAGCGGCCAGCCTTTGACGTTGGCGATATGAACTTGATGGAAAAACAAGCCGGTGCCGATAAACGAAAACGCCAGCACCGCCGCCGCCGCCACGTAGAAACGGACATCGCGCAAGACGTCGCCGCGGGTCCATTGGGAGCGTGAACCGGACAATCGGCCCGGTATGTCGCGCGTGCGGTCCAGATAGGCGCGGTGGCGCGCTTCATGGCCGGCTAGCAGCCACGGCACCAGAACGGCCAGAGCGACGGTGACAGCCGCGGCCAACGCGAACCAGGTGCCGCGCCACCCGATTTGCGCGATCAGCACCACGACGGTGGCCGGCAGCACTGCTTCGCCCGTCGACAGGCCCATCGCGGCAATGCTGACGGCCTTGCCGCGATCAGTGTCGAAATAGCGCCCCATACTGGTGCTGGAAATATGGATCATTAGCCCCTGGCCAGTGAGGCGCGCGAGATAGAGCCCCACGGCTAAAACAATCACCGTCGGCGCTGCTGCGATCACCACCATCGAGGCAATCAAGCCGCAGCACGCCGCGGCAGTGTAAAGGCGCAAATCGACCCGGTCGATCGCCCGGCCGAGCCAGACTAGAGTGGCGGCGCTGGCGATCGTGGCGGCAGCGAACCAGGATCCGAATCCGCCATGGGTCAAACCGTATTCGGCGCGGATGTCGGCGCCCGACAGCGCGATGTAGAAGGTCTGGCCGAAGCTCGACGCCAGCGACATCAGAAAACCGAAGCCGATGAAGCGCCAGTGGTCACGCAAAAACAGCAAATAGCTCATGGAAAAGTCCGCTCGATCCGCCGCGGACGCAGCGGCGAATTGGGAAATAGCATAAATTCGGCGGCCGCGCCCTCGCACGCAGCGCCAATATGTTATAAGCGCCCGCAACCAGGGAGGATCGTGACATGAGTCAACATATCGGCATTGTCGGGCTGGGCATCATGGGCTCGGCGATTTCGGGCAACTTTCTGAAATCCGGCTATGCGGTAACCGGCTTCGATATCGTCGCCGAGCGCTGCGACGAGTTGGCGAGCAAGGGCGGCACGGTCGCCGGATCGCCAGGCGAAGTGGCCGCCAGCGCCGATATCGTTTTGACCTCGCTACCCAGCGTCGCCGCGCTCGACGCGGTTGTCTCGGGTGGTGACGGGATCGTTGCTGCAGCGAACACTGCGGCGCCGGTGATGGAATGCAGCACGCTGCCGATCGAAGACAAGGTGCGCAACCACGAGGCCTTGGCGGCGGTCGGCGTCACCCTGCTCGACGCGCCGCTCAGCGGCACCGGCGCGCAGGCGCTGACCAAGGATCTCGCGGTCTATCTCAGCGGCGACGAGAATGCCGCCAACGCGTGCGCTGAAATCATCGACGGCTTTGCTCGCGCGCACTATTACGTCGGCGAATTCGGCAACGGCAGCAAGATGAAGTATGTCGCCAATCACCTCGTCGCCATCCACAATGTCGCCGCCGCCGAGGCTCTGGTTTTGGGCATGAAAGCAGGCCTCGACGCCCAGACGATCTACGACGTGATTTCCGATAGCGCCGGCACCTCGCGCATGTTCGAAATTCGCGGACCGATGATGGTCGCCGACGATTACGACGACGCGACGATGAAGATCGAAGTCTGGCAAAAGGACATGGGTATCATCGGCGCCTTCGCCAAATCGCTCGGCTGCCCGACGCCGCTGTTCACCACGACCTCCGACTTCTACACCGCCGGCATGGCGCAAGGCCGCGCGGCCCAGGATACCGCCGCCGTTTGCGCCGTTCTGGCGGAGATGGCGCGCCTCAAACGATAACGCGTTTATTTGGTGGGCCCGAGCCTGCCGATGGCGCAGATGGAAAAAAGGCCACCGGTATATCGCCAGCGGCCTTAGTTCTTATTCAGCGTTTCCCAAGACCGTTACTTGAATACCAGCTCTGGCAGAATGGTCACGATGCCGGGGAAGTTGTAGAGCAGGATGATCAACGCCAAGAGCAGGACCCAGTAGGGGGTCGAGCCCTTGAAGATGTCCATCAGCGTCACATTATCCCCGTCCCCTTGATCTGGTATCGAGGCCTTCACCGTGTAGACCAGTAGACCGAACGGCGGCGTCAGGATGCCCGCTTCGATGGCGAGAATACCGATCAGCGCGTAGGCCAGCGGATCCATGCCGATCGCCGCGGCGATGGGAGCGAAGATCGGCACCGTCAATAGCATGATCGAGACCGAGTCAATGATCATGCCGAGGACGAACCAGACGATCACCATTACCGTGATGATCTGCCACGGGTCCAATCCAGCGTCGGCGAAGAAGCCTTGAATGGCAGTCACCACACCGGTCATGGTGAGCGTGCGCGAATAGAGCTGCGCGGCGATCAGCAGAATGAGCAGCGGCGCGGCGGTGCGGCCGACGGCGAGAATGCCTTCGTAGATGTCGGGCCAGCGCATGCCTTTGACGATGCCCAGCGACAGCGCGATCAGGGCACCGATACCCGCCGCCTCTGTCGGCGTGAACCAGCCGGCCCAGATGCCACCCAGCACGATCACGATCAGGCCCAACAGGCCGAGACCGCTGATCCACATCGACGCGGAATCGACATTGTCGTCATCGCTGACGGTCAAAGTGCTGTCAGGCGTGACTTCGGCGCCGGCAGCCTGCGGCCGCACAACCTCGGCGTGGCCAACCAGACTGGGTTTGAGTATCGCCGCACCCAAAATGTAGACGGCAAAGAACGACACCAGGATCAAGCCGGGCAGCACACCGGCGAGGAACAACTGGCCAATCGACTGCTCGGTCAAGATGCCCCACACGATCATCAGAACGCTCGGCGGGATCAACATGCCGAGGCAGCCGCTGCCGGCGATCGAACCGAGCGCGAAGCTCTTGTTGTAGCCGTGTCGCTTCATCTCCGGATAAGCGATGCGGGTAAAGGTCGCCGCCGACGCGATACTGACGCCGGTCACGAAGGAGAACACCGCATTGCCGAACAGCGTCGCCAGCGCCAGGCGGCCTGGGATACGGCGGAAGGTTCGCTGCAATCCGACATAGAGGTCGGTTGTCGCGCCCGATCTACCAATGAATTCGCCCATCAGCATAAACAATGGAATGACGGCGAAAATATAATCGCGGATTGCGTCGTAGAAGGTGTTTTGGATCAGCGCCAACACGACGGTTTCGCGGCCGGTGACCATGAAAATCCCAACCGCGCTGGTGACACCCAGGGCAATCGCCACATGAATGCCGGAAAATACCAGGACCAGCAGCAGGATCAGAACGACGGCAGCAATATCAGCGGAAAACATGGAACGTTTCTCCCCGTTCGCCTAGTCAGCCGCAGCAGGCTGGTTTTCATCGAGGCGCGATTGCAGAATTTCCTTGAGCGCGAGCATCGTGTAATTGACGACCAGCAGTGCGCTGGTCAGCAACACCACCACCCGCGCCGGCCAAGTCGGCACACGCAGCGCACCTTCGCCTTCGAATTCACCGCTGACGATGGCATGTACGGCCGGGTCCTTAGTTCCCCAGAACAGGGCAGCGAAAAATATCGCGCCCAAAATGTAGCCGGCGCTATTGATGATCCGCTCCGGCGTGCCACCGATCAAATGTAATAGAAAGTCGGCGCGCAGCATCGAGCGCGATAACACGCAATAGGCCGCCTGCATGAACGCAATCATGACGATCGAGTTCTTCACAACCTCGTGCGTGCCCCGGAGCGGAAAGCCGAAAAACCGGCCCACCACATCCACCAAGATGTAAAACGCGAGGAGAAACGCCCACATCGCGGCGATCACCATCAGCCATTTGCTTAATCGTTCGGACCACCGGTCAATGTGGCCAATTATCGGGATATTCAAGTGGGACACGGCGCTTGTTCCCTTCATATCGCTGTGTGCCTATCGCTTGAGTCGAGGCACATCGTTATGCGCCGCTGCTAACCATGACCTCTCGGCCGGTTTAGATAGCGGCGGCGGAGTATAGAAACGACACCATCGCTTGTCACGCCACATAAACGTGAGTAACAATGAGCACATGGCGTAGTCGCCGGCCCGGAATCGTTGCTTTATCCGACCCGACCGCACTGAATAATTGCGGTGGATCCGTTACAGTTAACGACCGAACCGGCGCCCCCGGATCGTGCCGCGGGCATGCGGTCCGGCAACGCAAATCGATAATGGGATACCGCGATCTCGACAGGGATACAGGAGGAAACATTGTCCAAATCAATTGGAATTCTGTCAGCCGGTGCGTTGGCCGTTGGCCTTGCGGCCGGCGCCGCCAGCCAGGCGGATGCCGAAACCTTCAATTTCCGCATGGCGTCGGGCCACGCGCCGCAAACCGGTTATGTGCGCATGATGTCGGAACAGTTCGTGCCGCGGGTGAAAGCCAAACTCGAGGCGATGGGCCATACCGCAAATTTCAACGAAGCTTACGGCGGATCGATCGTTAAGGTCGCCGAAACGCTGGAAGGCGTTAAGGACGGCATCGTCGATCTCGGCGGCTATTGCTTCTGTTTTGAGCCGTCGAACCTGTTCTTGAACGTTTATCCGCTGTGGATGCCGTTCGACGCCCAGAACGCGGTTCTCGGCACCCAGGTTGCGCGCCGCATCTACGACGACGTGCCGCACATGTCTGGTGTCTTCGAAGACAAGTACAATCAGAAACTTATCGGCCTGTTCGGGTTCGATAACTACGGCCTCTACACCACCTTCCCGTGGACCAAGGTCGAAGAGCTCAAAGGCCGCAAGATGTCGGGCGCGGGCCCGAACCTGCCATGGGTCGAAGCCGCCGGCATGATCCCGGTCGGCACCACCTTGCCTGACGTCTATCCGTCGCTGCAGACAGGTGTCTACGAAGGCGTGATCCTGTTCCCGTCGGTCGGCTGGAGCCACAAGCTGTTCGAGCCGGCGCCGTACTACACCATCGTCGGGTTCGGTTCGAAGACCTTCCACGGCCTGACCATCAATATGGACACGTGGAACAAGCTGCCCGCCGACGTGCAGAAGGCGATGAGCGAAGCGGGCATGGAAACCGAAGAGTTCACCGGCCCGTGGGTTGACGAACTCGAAGCGACCAACCTTGGCCGCATGGTCATGAACGGCGCCATCGTGCGCCGGGTCGAACCGGAAACGCGTCTCGCCTGGGCCAAGACTCTGGCCGACTTCCCGAACGAAAAGGCGAAGGAAGCCGATTCCAAGGGTCTGCCGGGCTCCGAGGTTGTCCGCAAGGCGGTCGAGATCCACGAGGAATTGGGCCACAAATGGCCGGTTCGCTACGAGATCAAATAGCCTGATCACACAGACATAAGTCCACATTGGGCCGGCCTTAGGGCCGGCCCTTTGCTTATCGGCCGGCGGGAAAGTGCGCTACATTTATCGGCGCCAGAACTCGCGCCAATCGAGATTAGGCAGGCTAATTATGAGCGGTGAATTTGAGAAAATGAGCTTCGAGGTCGACGACGGCGTCGCCATCGTGACCCTCAACCGGCCGGAGGCGCGCAACGCGCTCGACGATGCGCTGCGCCGCGATCTCGACCGCGCCATCGGCCGTATCGAAGACGGTGCCGGCAGCGCCATCCACGCCGCAGTGCTGACCGGTGCCGGCGGTGCCTTCTGCGCCGGCGGCGACGTCAACGCGCTCAAGGAATTCGCCGACAGACCGGCAGCCGATATGCGCCAGCGGCTGCGCAATTCCCATCCGCGTATGACCCGCTGGATTAATTTGGAAGTACCGACGATTGCCGCGGTCGACGGCGCGGCGGCGGGCGCCGGGTTTAGCTTGGCACTGGCCTGCGATTTCATCATCGCCAGCCCGCGCGCGCGCTTCGTGCTTTCGTTCGGCCGCCTCGGCCTGGTGCCGGATTGGGGTGCGCTCTACCTGCCGCCGCGGATCGTCGGCCTGCAGAAAGCCAAGGAACTGGCATTTTCCGCGCGCATCGTCGAACCGGAAGAGGCGCGCGACTTGGGTATCGTCTACGACATCGTGGACGAAGGCGAAGCCGTATCCCAGGCGGTCCGGTTCGCCCATCGCTTCCGCGAGGCGTCGACGCTGGCCATCGGTCTGACCAAGAATATGCTCAACCAGTCGTTCGAGCACGACCTGCAAAGCCTGCTGGAACTAGAGGCCTCGGCCCAGGCGATCGCCAACAACAGCGACTACCATCGCGACGCGGCGGCGCGCTTTCTCGACAAACAGCCGACCTTGTTCGATTGGGAGCGTCAGAGCGGTTAGCCGTTAGTCCGTGCCGGCGGGCTTGCGCGCGACAATATGAAAGACGTGCCAGTGCTTGGGCTTGCCCCGAGGTGTCGTTGAATCGTCTTCTTCCTCGCACAGCATCTCGACCTCGAGACCGTCGAGTAGCGCGTCCATGGCGGCGCGGTCGTGAAAGGTCATGCCCGGGCGGCCGAGCCAGCTGTCGCGAGGTCCGTAGAGCTGGCAGGAAATCCGGCCGCCCGGATTGAGGGACCTACGGATGCGCGCCCACACGGTGCTAAAATCGTCGGGCGCCATCAGGGGCAACGCGAAGCCGCTATTGACCATATCGCAGCTGGGCCACTTGGCCTCCTGGAAGCGCGCGACCTGGCCGGTGAGCGCCGCCCCCGCCGGCAAATCATCGCGGGTGGTCACCGCTTCGATGGCCGCCGGTTCGGCATCGATCGCCAACACCCGCCAGCCGCGGCGCAACAGCTCAATCGTGTCGCGGCCACCACCGCAGCCAAGATCGACCGCGAACCGCCCTCCGGACTCGGCTTCGGGCAAGGGCTCGGCATCGAAACGGTCGAGCGCGAACATTAAAGTCTCGCACGGCGGGCGTCCGCCGGTTTTGACGTAATAGGCCGCCCAATCGCGCGGGCAATCGGTTTGTTCGGTCAACGAAAGTCTCTGTCGCTTTACAGTTTCAGCGACCGGCGGTCGAGCGCCGCCGGCCACTTGTCCGACACCGGCGTGTCGAAAATGATCTTCTCGTCGGCGTCGACGATGGCCCAGTCGCCGCGCGCCAGCTCGGCGTCGAGTTGGTTGGCTGCCCAGCCAGAATATCCGACGGCGAACAGGGCCTTCGCCGGGCCCTTGTGTTCGGAGATCGCGCGCAACACCTGGCGCACGCCGGTTACCGAAAAGCCGTCTTCGACGGCCATCGTGTCGTCGGCGGCAGAGAAATCGGGCGAATGCAGAACGAAGCCTAGTTCGCCCTGCACCGGCCCGCCAAAATACAGATCGAGCTTGGCTTCAGTTTCGGCGCCTTCCAGGTCCAGCTGGCGCAACATGTCGGCAAGCGGCAACCGCACCATCGGCTTGTTGATGATCAGCCCAAACGCCCCATCCTCGTCGTGCCGCACCAGATAGATCACCGACTCGGCGAAGCGCGGGTCGGGCATCGAGGATTCGGCGACCAGTAATTTTCCGGCAAAGCTTTCGCGCTCGTGTTCGTCGGCGTAACCACCCGCGGTGCCGCCGATCAACAGCACCAACAAGGGCAGGAACAGGCGCAGCGAATGTTTCATCGAACGGACCCAGCGCTCCTATTCGGCCGGCCGCCGCAACGGCTCCTCGGCTTCGCCGAGCTGTAACGGCTCACCCGGCTCGCCAGCGATTTCGAGGACCAACTTTTTGATCACCGCATCGGCGAAGCTAATGGTTTCGTCGACGGTGACCACGAAGGCGCCCGGTCCGCCGACGATGTCGCGGGCGAAGTGTGCCTCCAAAGCGATGCCGCGCAACGGGCGTGAGCTGCCCGGCCGGCTGATCGCCAGACCGTTTATGGTGATGCCGGCGCTGAGCGCCCGCTCACGCGCTACCGGCAACGGCACCCCGCCGATATTACCGGCATCGGCGGAAATGTCGATGATCCGGCGCAGCGCGGTGTAGTCATTCGTCTCGATCAAGTTCTGCGAATAAACGATGGCGTTACTGATCGAGTTGTAGCTGAACGCCTCGCGCGGCGCCGCGACCAGTTTTTTGCCGAACGCCGCCGCCGATTCCGGTCCGTCGATTACCGTCCAATCGACGATCGTGTGCTGCGACTCAGCGCCGCCCCATTCGACATAAGCGATGGCAATCTTGCCGAGAAATCCCCCGGCGATGGCTGACTGCACGCGCGGATGCGCCACCGCACGTGCATAGCCTTCGCGTTGCAGCCGAAGCTCTTCGTCGTCGATCGAGCCGGATCCGTCGGCCGCGAGCACGAGCTCTAGGTCGACTTCCTCGGCAGCAACCGCTGGGGCGCTGCCGGCGATGAACAGGAACACCGCCACCGCGGCCCGAAACACAAGCAACAATCGCTCCATGGTTAGCGCCGCTCCGTTACCGGTTGCCACTTGTTGACCCGCTCGGTCACCGCAACCAATTGTTCGAGGTTCATCGTCGCGGCAAGATGTTCGCGGACCGGCCGCGCCCCCGCATAGCCATTTACCATCGCCAGGGAGTACCAAAACAACGCCTCGAGCGGTTCGGCTTCGACGCCGAGGCCGTTGTGATAGGCCACCCCCATGTTGAATTGTGCGCCGACATGGTCCTGCAACGCGGCGCGGCGCCACCAGCTTACCGCCATGGCGTAATCGACCGCCACGCCTTTGCCCTCCATGTGCATCTGCGCCAGATTGTTTTGCGCCGACGACAGCCCGGCCGCGGCGGCTTTTTCGTACCAGGAGATCGCGGCCGGATAGTCCTGCGCCACGCCCTGGCCGTGGCGGTACATCTGCGCCAGGTTGTACTGCGCCGCCACGTTGCCGGCCTCGGCCAGCGCTTCGAACTCTTGAAATGCCACGGTGTAGTTGCCGCTTCGATAGGCGCTGATCCCCTCGTCCATGCCCGCGCTTGCAGGCAAATAAGCGCCGCTCACCACCATCATGCCAACTGTCAGTAAGCTCGCGGCCAATCGGTGCAACTGCCGTCTCCCTGCAACGCGGTCGGCCCAGCTTACAATCCTACGGTCGACCGGCCCAGTGCAATCGCTGCAAAAAGCTCGAAATCGCATCGGCGGGCTCCAGGCCGCCGAGTGTTATCGAGGACTTTCACACTAATTGATAATCTGCGTCCCCTGATGTTTGCTGTAAGGTGATAACAAGCAAAAAACGAACGGTTCCAGGGAGGTAAAGCATGACACCAGGAGTGTTCGAGTATCATCGCCCGAATACGGTCGAAGAAGCGCTAACGCTGCTTGGCCAATTCGGTGGTGACGCCAAGATATTGGCGGGTGGCCATAGCCTGGTACCGATGATGAAACTGCGCCTGGCCGAGCCGGCGCACCTCATCGACATCAACGGCATCGACAGCCTGCGCGGCATCCGTGAAGAGGGCGATGAGATCGCCATCGGCGCGGCCACGACCCAGGCCGAGGTCCTTGCCTCCGAACTACTGCAAGCGAAATGCCCGATCCTGCCGGAAGCGGCCGCCTTGATCGCCGACCCGCAGGTGCGCAATTGCGGCACCATAGGGGGTAATTGCGCCAACGGCGATCCCGGCAACGACAATCCGGCGATCATGATGGCGCTCGATGCGAGCTACGTACTGCAGCACCAAGGTGGCGAGCGCCAGATCGCGGCCCGAGAATTCTACCAAGGGGTCTACGCGACCGCGTTGGCGGAAAATGAATTGCTGACCGAAATCCGCATTCCGACACCGGCCGCCGGCGTCGGCATGTCGTACCAAAAGATTAAGCGCAAGGTCGGGGACTATGCCATCGCGGCCGCTGCGGTGACCTTGTCGATGTCGAACGGCCAATGCACCGACGCCGCAATCGCGCTGACCAATGTCGGCGACATGGCACTGCTTCCAACGGATGCAGCCGATGCCATCAAGGGGACCTCGGTGGACGCCGCCGCCGTCGATTCAGCCGCCGCCGCAGCAATGGCCGCATCGGAGCCGGTCGAAGACCTGCGGGGAACCCGCGAATACCGAACGGCGATGGCGGGTCAGATGACACGCCAGGCCATCGCCGAAGCGTTAAGCCGTGCGACGGGGAGCTGAGCCATGTCATCACAAAAGATTTCGCTGACCATCAACGGCGAAGCCGTCGAGGCCGAAGTCGAGCCGCGCATGCTGCTCATCCATTTCCTGCGCGAACAGCTCAACCTGACCGGGGCCCATATCGGCTGCGAGACCAGCCATTGCGGCGCCTGCACGGTCGATCTCAACGGCAAGTCGGTGAAATCGTGCACCGTCTTTGCCGTGCAGGCCGGCGGCGGCGACTTGTTGACCGTCGAGGGTCTGGCCAGCGGCGCCGAGCTGCATCCGTTGCAGGAAGGCTTCTTCGAGAGCCACGGTCTGCAATGCGGCTTTTGCACGCCCGGCATGCTGACCCGCGCCTACCGGCTGTTGCAGGAGAACCCCAACCCAAGCGACGAGGAAATTCGCATGGGCATTTCGGGCAATCTCTGCCGCTGCACCGGCTACCAGAACATCGTCAAGGCGGTTCGCTACGCTGCCGACAAAATCAATCAGGCCGAGGGAGCCGACTAATGACTGACGCACAGGAAATGACGCTGGAAGAACGCGAGGCGTCGATCGGCGGCATCGGAACTGCGCGCAAGCGCAAAGAGGATGCGCGCTTCATTCGCGGCCAGGGCAATTATGTCGACGACATCAAGCTGCCCGGCATGCTGCACGGCGATTTCGTGCGCAGCTCGCACGCCCACGCCCTGATCAAATCGATCAACACCGAGGAAGCGCTCAAGGTGGAGGGCGTGCTGGCCGTGGTCACCGCAAAGGACCTGGAACCGCTCGACTTGCACTGGATGCCGACCCTGGCCGGCGACATGGCCGCGGTTCTGGCAGACAAGAAAGTGCATTTCCAGAACCAGGAAATCGCCTTCGTCGTCGGGACCGACCGCTATGCGGTTGCTGACGGCATCCAAAAGGTCGAGGTCGATTACGAGGCCTTGACGCCGCTCATCGACCCCAAGACAGCGCTCACCGACGACGCGCCGGTCATTCGCGACGACGTCGCCGAAAACGAGGACGTCGGGCAGGGTCCGCGCCACCACCCCAACCACATATTCGAGTGGCAGGTTGGCGACAAGGAAGCCACCGACACGGCGTTTGCGTCCGCCGATATCACAATCCGCGAGGACATCGCCTATCCGCGTTGCCATCCTTCGCCATTGGAGACCTGCGGCTGCGTGGCGTCGATGGACGCCACCAACGGCAAACTTACCGTCTACGGCACCTTTCAGGCGCCGCACGTGGTGCGCACCGTGGTGTCGCTGATCACCGGGCTCGAGGAAAGCAACATCCGCATCGTCTCGCCCGATATTGGCGGCGGCTTCGGCAACAAGGTGGGCGCCTATCCGGGTTACGTCTGCGCCGCCGCCGCCTCGATCGTCACCGGCCATCCGGTGAAATGGGTCGAGAGCCGGATCGACAATTTGTCGACCACCGCGTTTGCCCGCGACTATCACATGACCGGTGAGCTCGCGGCCGACAAGGACGGCAAGATCCTTGCCGTGCGGGCGCATGTTCTCGCCGACCATGGCGCGTTCAATACGCACGCCCAGCCGACCAAATGGCCGGCCGGTCTCTTCAACATCGTCACCGGCAGCTACGATATCCCGGTCGGCTACGTGAAGGTCGACGGCGTTTACACCAACAAGGCGCCGGGCGGCGTAGCCTACCGCTGCTCGTTCCGGGTTACCGAGGCGGCCTATCTGATCGAACGGCTGGTCGATATCCTGGCGCAGAAGATGGGAATCGATAAGGCCGAGATTCGCCAGCGCAATTTCATCCAGCCGGAGCAGTTCCCCTACAGCTCGTGTCTCGGCTGGGAGTACGATTCGGGCGACTACCCGACGGCTCTCGCCAAGGTCCTCGACGCGGTCGATTACGCCGGTCTCAGAAAAGAGCAGGCCGAGAAGCGCGCGCGCGGCGAACTAATGGGTATCGGTGTCTCCACCTTCACCGAAATCGTCGGCGCGGGGCCGGTGCGCAATTGCGATATCGTCGGCCTCGGCATGTTCGATTCCTGCGAGATCAGGGTCCATCCGACGGGCAGCATCATTGCCCGCCTGGGCACCAAATCGCAGGGCCAGAGTCACGAGACCACCTTCGCGCAGATCATCGCCACCGAACTCGGCATTCCCTCGGACAACATTACGATCGAGGAAGGCGATACCGACACCGCGCCCTATGGGCTCGGCACCTATGGCTCGCGTTCGACGCCGGTCGCCGGCGCCGCGACGGCGCGCGCCGCCCGTAAAATCAAGGAGAAGGCCAAAAAGATCGCGGCGCACGTACTCGAGGTCGCCGAACGAGACCTGGAGTGGGAGGTCGACCGCTTCAATGTTGCCGGCTCGGACGTCTCGATAACGATGAAAGAGATCGCCATGGCGGCCTATTCCAATCTGCCGGAGGACCTGGACCCTGGTCTCGAGACGACCGACTACTACGATCCGCCGAACTTCACCTATCCGTTCGGCGCCTACGTCTGCGTCGTCGATATCGACCGGTTTACCGGCGATGTGAAGGTTCGCCGTTTCTACGCGCTCGACGACTGCGGGGTCCGGATCAACCCGATGGTGATCGACGGGCAGATTCACGGTGGTCTTGCAGAGGCTTTCGCCATCGCGATGGGTCAGGAGATCATCTACGACGATACGGGCAATGTTCTCGGCGCCAGCCTGATGGATTATTTTCTCCCCAGTGCGGTTGAAACGCCGGAATGGGAAACCGATTTTACGGTTACGCCCTGTCCGCATCACCCGATCGGCGCCAAGGGTATCGGCGAATCGCCGAACGTCGGCGGCGTTCCGGCATTTTCCAACGCCATTGTTGATGCCTTCGCGCATCTCGACGTGACCCACATGCCGATGCCGCACACGCAAGGCAGAGTATGGCAGGTGCTGAACGAGCTGGGCCTGAACAAGTAGCCGCAACAAGGACGACTAATGTCCAACGAGCCGGACGACATAATCGATTGCATGGCGCGCATGAAGGGCGAAGAACAGCCCTTCGCCGTCGCCACGGTCGTCCACGTGCAGGGCGGCGCGTCGGCGCGCGAAGGCGCCAAGGCGGTCGTGCGCGGCGACGGTTCGGTGGTCGGGTGGGTCGGCGGCGGCTGCACCTTAGGGGCGGTAAAAAAAACCGCCGCCCGTGCACTGGTCGACGGCCGGGCTCGGTTCATCAAGGTGCGGCCGCAGGATGGCGCGATATCCGAAGTTGGCGCCGAGGCCCGCACGGAAGATTTCGACAATTTCTGCCCGACCGGCGGCACTGTCGAAATTTTCATCGAGCCGGTGCTGCCGCGCGCGTCACTGATCGTCGTCGGCGGCTCGCTGGTGGCGCAGGCGCTCGCCGACCTCGGCAAGCGGATCGGCTTTGCCGTCACCGTTGCCGCGCTGCCGGACGATCTGGACGCTTTCGCCAATTTCGATCACGCGATCGAAGGCTTCGATCCCGAACAGGCGATTCGCCCGGCTTCCAGTTTCGTCGTAGTGGCCTCGCAGGGGCGGCGCGACCGCGACGCGTTGCGCTTCGCGCTGGCGACCGAATCCGACTATGTCGCTCTTGTCGCCAGCCGCAAAAAGGCGGCAAAGCTGACCCAGGATCTGCGCGAGGCGGGCTGCGACCCGGCGGCCGTTGCACGCATCCGCTCGCCCGCCGGCATCCATATCGGCGCGGTGACGCCGGAAGAAATCGCCTTGTCGATCCTCGCTGATATTGTGCAGGAGCGCAGACTCGCCGTGGACAGCGACGATGGACAGCGGCAGTCTGAGCCAGCGCCGGCGGCGAACGAACCGTCGAGTGCAGATGACGACGCGGCTCCGAGTACCGACGTGGGAAGCGCCTAAATCGAAACCGGCACTCTCCGGTAACACCCGATCTTGTCATGACGGTCAAGTTCGCGAGCGACCGGTTCGTGCGAGACAACGATACCCGATCGGATTACGCTGACAGCTTGCTGCATCGCGCACACGGGGCCTGAAGACTGAGCAGCCGTGGATTTGCGACTGCACAACTGGCGCGCCGACAGGATTTCAGCATCGCTCGTTTTCACCGCTCGGTTGTGAGAATCAGTTATGGTGCATCGGTCATGGCCACGACGACCGACGCTGACATCGCCGCCCTCGACGCTGCCGACCCGCTGGCCGACTTCCGCGACGCCTTCGATCTGCCTGACGGGATTGTCTATCTCTGCGGCAATTCGCTGGGCCCGCCGCCGCGCGATGCGGGCGCACGGTTGGCCCGGGTCACCAACGAACAATGGGGCGCTCATCTGGTGCGCGGCTGGACCGAAGACGGCTGGATCGATCTGCCGCAGCGCGTCGGCAATAAAATTGCGCAACTGATTGGCGCCGAGCCGGGCGAAGTCGCCATCGCCGATTCCACATCGGTCAATCTGTTCAAGCTGTTGGCGGCGGCCTGCGGCCTACGGCCTGGCCGATCCACCATCCTGAGCCAAGCCGACAACTTCCCCACCGACCTTTACATCGCCCAAGGCCTCGCCGGACTTTCGGGCGACCATCTAGAGCTGCGTACGGTCCCGGCCAGCGAGATCGCCGAAGCCATCGACGAGGATACCGCCGTGATCATGTTGTCCCATGTCGACTACCGCACCGGCGCGTTGCTCGACATGGCGGCGCTGACCGCCGCAGCGCACGAGAAGGGCGCGCTG